>NZ_KV810971.1:0-348 GCF_001812965.1 Actinomyces sp. HMSC075C01 | reverse complement strand
TGGGACGGGGGTAGAGATGGTCATTGGCCAGGGCAATATGCGCCACCTCGACGTCATCACAGCCATAGACGTGGACACCATCAGCGTCGTAGCGCTCAACGGTGCACCGCGGCGAGCTCAACCAGAAGACAATGTCCCGCACCGGCACCGGATCCTTGGGATCCATCCGCCGCAGGCTGTAGCGGGCGTCAGCAGCCATCACACCGGCCAGGACCTCCGAGGCCGCCAGCGTCGGCCCATAAGGGTCGATGACCCCAATGTCCTCCAGCCCCACCAGAACCCCCTGGGCATAGTTCGCGCGCTGGGCAACAGGACCGGTCACCATCCTCTGAAGGACGTCCCACTGCT
>NZ_KV810970.1:47153-61625 GCF_001812965.1 Actinomyces sp. HMSC075C01 | reverse complement strand
TCATGCTGGGGGTGGGGACCGAGGAGTTCCTGCCACTGCTGGAAGCGACCTTCCGCGACATCCTCACCGCCCGGGAGGTGCCGGCGGCCAACGAGGTCCAGTGCGGCTGGGGGGCGAACCACTCGCTGGCCGCCGCCCAGGAGGCGGTGCGCGACTTCCTCGCCGCCCGCGAGGAGTGGACGCAGGTCATAATCAGCCGCCCCAGCCCCATTTAATCTGGCAATAAATCCCCAGACATTCCGGTAATCATCGAACTACATTCAACGCCGGGCAATTCGCATTTTCCAGACATGCCCCGGAGTTCAACGATGCGAAATTAAGCCAAGCTCAAAACTCCAACTAAGAGCGCACAAAATCCTAGCCTGCCACACATAAGTACAACTGTGCAGAGCAGAGACAGCGGCGATCCCACACCCTCTTGTATCGAATAGACACTGCAGACACCTGTAGAAAGTTGAGTGCACCCAAACAAAGCGTTCTTATAGCAGCACTGAGAGCCCTACCACATTCCCGAACAAGAATCCATAGATCGCCCTGCCTCAGGATGATACACACCAAGGAGATCACGCGATGAACTATCCAGATGCACTCAAAGGCGTAATAGTGGCCGCCCGGTATATCAAACAAAAGATTCACCACAACTACGCAGACATCAGCAAAGACTATGACAGTGTAGCACAGACTTACGACGACCATTACAGCAAATGCCTACTTAGTGGTCTGCGAGTATTTTCGCAGACAGCAAGCAACAATCTTCAAAAAAATGACTCATTAAAACAATGCCTCGAACTAGCTGCCGGTACTGGCGAATCAACGAGACTACTATGGGACATCGAAGCGATCAAAAAATGTGAACGCTACGTACTCGTGGATCGCTCAAAAAAAATGTTAGACCGCAACAGGTTGAAAACGAGCCAACGTCAAGAAACTCATGGAAAAACAGACTACGTCGTAAGCGATGCAATCGAGTTTTTGAAACGGCAGCCAGCTAATTCTTTTGACGCAGTATTCTGCGCATGGGGCGTCTGCTACATTCCGGCCTCGACCATGAAAGATGAGTTATCACGTATCCTGCGCCCGAACGGATATGTAGCAATCATTGAAAACCGAGTAGGAACGCTTAGAGAGCTCGAAAAAGTTCTGCTAACAGTAGTTAAAAAGCATCCATCAATGCTTGAAAAAGCAATACCGATTGAACTACCGAAAAACAGTAATGCGATTTCTAAGTCGTACTTCCCGCGTTCTGTCGAAACGCTATCCACGTACGACGGAGAAGAATCAGTTCGATTGTATGATACCGATTCGATAATGAAGTATATTATGGAATCTGGAATAGCTGCTGGCTACGTTGACGCTATATCCACAAATAAAAGGAAATACTTTATAGATTGTGTCGCCGATGAAATCAATGACATTGGGGCCGAAAATCTTCCCATAATTCATCGTTACTCTATAGCGACAGGCATTAACCACCAATGAGTTTATTTCAGTCAAATAAAAAACTCTCATTACGTCTATCCGCTACCGAGCCGGGCAACAAAGTCCGGGTTCCAGACAGAATATGGGTTAAGACCACAGAGCTACGAGGGCTATGTGCGCTGTACGTGCTCTTAAGTCACATTTGGTACCAAGTATGGCCTGCAGCCGCGCCCCCTTGGGGCTACAGGCGGCTACCCAGCGGAAGTATACGCTACTTGACCGGCATATTTTATAACGGTCATTTTGCCGTAGTAGCATTTATTGTACTTAGCGGATACTCTCTAGGCGTTGCAGCATACTCGCGGGGCGTAGATTTCGATATCTGCAACTTCGCATACCGGAGGTGTAGGCGAATACTTCCTCCCTACTATGCCGCAACGATCCTATCGGCCATCGTCGCTACGCTTGTCATCAACAAAAAAACCAATAGTCAATGGGATATAAGCATTCCAGTCACTTTAAAGGATATGATCAGTCATATTCTTCTGTTGCAAGACTTTACTGACCAAACCCGCATAAACTATGCCCATTGGTCAGTAGCGACAGAATTCCATTTATACCTAATACTTCCCTTTATGCTCTTCATGATAGAACGAGCTGGCGCACTTCGTTCGACAGTATACACTACATCGGCAACGATAATTCTAATGACTCTGGTGGCAGTTCTCGGAGGAAAAGATATCGCAAGTTATCTAGGATTCATCCTATATTTCTATCTGGGTGCCATAATTGCCCGGATCTCCGTAAAACGGAAATTTGAAGTATCTCCAGAATGCACTAAAGTGACTCGCGTCATTTCATTAATTCTATTAGCGAGCGCATTTATCATTCCAACGATAGGTGGTGTAGAAGCGACAGACAAGTACCTTTTTGTTCTCGATGCTACGGTCGCAATTTCTTGCTGTGCCTGGCTGCTTGCACTACCTTCTACCACGCCAAGGCGCATCTCGAGTGGAAGGCAGCGTTTCATCACATTAGTTTCAACTTGGCTACACCAAAGCGGAAAATTCTCCTACAGTCTGTACTTAGTGCACGCGCCCATTATAGCCATCGTATGGACGAGCCTTGGAGGGGAGAGGCTAGCTGATAAGGTGATGTTCATACTGCTCATCCCGATAGGAGGGATCGCCTCGCTAGTATTCTCATACGGATTCTACAAGCTATTTGAAAAGCCATACTTGTCTCACTAGCGATGAAGGTTCGATTGCCATGCCAAACAGCAGAACAAACAATAGATTCGCAATTGCAGCATATGAGCAACTGTGATAATGTAATGTTGAAGACAGCAACTCTAACGGAAGGAATTGATCCACATGCGCGCATTTTTCAAACCACTGCTTGTCCTAGTTGACGCAGGACTCTTATTATACTGGTTCATGGTAATTACAGACTTGTTTCCCAAAGATCTACGCTTCAGAGACTACAGCAATGAGATAGTGCAGGCATGGAACTGGTCTTTCTTTCCGCTCGATGTAGCCGCTGCATTGGTCGTGTTTCTAGGCGTGTTCTTGATGAATCGAAAAATTGCAGCAGGCGAGCTTGTGCTTATGTTCGGATTGACTTTAACGTTCTGTGCAGGGTTTATGGCGATATCATTCTGGGCCTACTACGGAGACTTTGAGATATTCTGGTGGGGAGCTAACTCGATTCTTATGATCGTACCATTACTCGTGTTTGCTAATATGATTTATGAAAAAATGAGGCCCACACAGGTTAGCTAACTAGTATCTTGTTCGTATCTAATGTATCAATCCAAGGAAGTTGTTATGCGTAGTAGGTCCCTTCGTTCCTTCACCTCCGAATCGGTCACAGAAGGACATCCAGATAAGGTTTGTGACCGTATCTCAGATGCAATTTTAGATGCTATCCTCGAACAAGACAAACATGCTCATGTTGCTATTGAGACGATGATAACAAAAGGGCTTGTTCATGTAGCTGGTGAGGTGACTACTGAAGCATATGTAGAAATTCCAGATATAGTGCGTCAGGAGATTGTCAACGTCGGATATACATCTTCCGAAGTCTGCTTCGATGGCAACTCATGTGGAGTATCTGTGTCAATTGGTCGTCAATCACCAGACATATCAGCTGGAGTAAACACTGCACTTGAAGCACGCAACACAACAGACACTGTTGATGCTTTTGACATGCAAGGTGCGGGCGATCAAGGCATAATGTTTGGCTACGCGTGCGACGAAACGCCTGTTCTTATGCCTCTAACTATACATCTTGCTAATCGTCTAGCTGAGCGTCTTGCATACGTTAGAAAGATGGGCATTGTTCAAGGCCTCAGACCAGACGGAAAGACGCAGGTAACTGTGGGGTATGATGGATACACACCTGTTGAGTTGCAGAGCGTAGTTATTTCGACACAACACGACCCAGATCGGACTCAATCCTGGATCAAGAGCGCATTAGTTGAAGAAGTCATTCGTCCCGTTTTAGAGCACGAAAAGGAAAACGGACTTCAGCTAATTGATAATGACGTCCAGATTTTAATTAATCCGTCTGGTCGCTTTGTCCTAGGAGGACCTGCTGCAGACGCAGGTCTAACAGGGCGTAAAATTATCATTGATACATATGGAGGCGCAGCACGCCATGGAGGCGGTGCGTTCTCTGGTAAAGATCCTTCCAAGGTGGATCGCTCAGCAGCTTACGCCATGCGATGGATCGCAAAGAATATCGTCGCCGCAGGTTTGGCAAAACGATGTGAACTTCAAGTCGCCTACGCTATCGGTGCGGCTAAACCAGTTGGATTGTACGCCGAAACGTT
Source organism: Actinomyces sp. HMSC075C01 (assembly GCF_001812965.1). NCBI lineage: Bacteria > Bacillati > Actinomycetota > Actinomycetes > Actinomycetales > Actinomycetaceae > Actinomyces > Actinomyces sp. HMSC075C01. The sequence goes on along the minus strand of NZ_KV810970.1, from coordinate 57,373 downwards.
CGGTACGGAGAATGTACCGACTCATCAAATCATTGACGCAGTTAATCGCGTTTTCGATTTAAGGCCAGCAGCAATAATTCAGGAGCTAGATCTTTTGAAGCCGGTATTTCACCAAACTAGTTCTTACGGTCATTTTGGAAGAGATGGGTTTACTTGGGAGGAGGTAAACCGTGCGGAGGTACTCGGTGGTCTTTTCTAACATTGAAATTTCGAGAACTTCCAGAGCTTGGGGAGCTTTGCTCTGCGCTGTAGTGTCAGAAGTATCTGCAACTTTGGCACTTAAAAAAGCTCTAGAGGTGCCTGAGTACTATACTGTTGTTCTGATTGGCTACGCTCTTTCATTCGTTTTTCTCTCGCTAGTGTTGAGATTGGGGATGGCTCTTGGTGTCGCCTACGGAATATGGGGCGCGCTCGGAGTGGCATTGACATCCGTACTGTCGGTCGTTCTGTTTGGTGAACCTATAAACATCACGGCAGTAGTAGGTATTTCGTTTATCGTTTTGGGTGTACTGCTGGTGGAACTAGGATCACAGTCACATAGTGCATCGGAAGGAAAGGACAGTACGGAATGAGTTTGCTCTACCTTTTAGGCGCAATTGCTTCCGAAGTCACTGCGACTTTATCCTTGAAACTCGCATCCGACGGTAAGGGTTACAAATGGTACCTTCCGGTCATCCTGGGATACTTAGCTGCCTTTGTCATGCTTACCTATACACTGAAAGCAGGGCTTCCCTTGGGTGTTGCCTACGGAATTTGGTCCGCGGGAGGCGTCGCTATAACTGCAGTAGCTTCCCGATTGCTTTTTCAAGAAACGTTGAATCGCATGGCGGTTCTAGGTATCCTACTGATTACAGTTGGCGTGTTTATGGTGGAAATATCCAGCGCGCACTAATCTTCACACTATCAACAGGAATATCGAGATGATTAATGAGTCGTCCTTAGATTCTCTCGTGCATAAGTACGGTTGCTTTTCACTCGCTGGTTCTGTCCAGCAGCCAGGTATCAAGTATTTTGGGGATTCTTCTGGCGTAATAGCTTATGCGGAAAGTGGATCATTCCCACACGCAACTTGGATTGCTCTTGGAGATCCGTTAGCTCCGCTATCTTTGTGGGAAGAACTAATCCGAAAGTTCACGATACAGGTTTCTGATACCGCATTCTTGAATATAGGCCAACAGGCGGCGAGTATTCTGCAGAAAGAAAACTTTACCATTAATGACTTCGGATGGGAGGGTATTATACAACTAGATGAATACACTCTCGATGGTCCCAAGAAACAGAACATTAGAAATGCTGTCAGACGAATAGAGAAATTAGGATACAAGGTCGACGAACTATCGATAGATGAGAACTGGAACGAGATTAGCCAGGTTTCACAAAACTGGCTTCGGTTCCGCAGTAGCCGTAGACCTGAGAATAGGCTGGTTACCCGTCCACTAATGAAACGAGGTAGATTTCAAAGGCTGTTCGGACTCTGGTCGCCTGATGGACTATTAGTGCATTTGGTTTCATTTGATGAGATTTGGAGGGAAGGTTCTATCATAGGATACCATTCCAATATCAATCGAAGCACTGATCAATCACCTAAAAACGCGGATTATGCCATCCACTGTCACGTCATGGATGTTCTTCGAAATGAAGGTATACCAATGCTGTCTTTAGGGCTTTGCCCGGACTTTTCAGATCATTCGGAGGGCTTGGAGCAAAACAGATACCTTTCACTCACACTTAGTTATGCCCAACGATTCGGTGGAAGTATCTACAACTTTGGTGGTATCGCCGAACATAAAGCAGAGTTTAGGCCAACATACAAGAGAAGAGTGTATCTCGCAATTCAGAAGCCCTGGCCGTTATCTACAGTACTCGCAGGATTGCGTTTTTCAAGTTTGATGTAATTTGACTTGGCACATCGTGTGTATCCAGCCTATGTGATCGTGCCCTACGTAGGGAATTTTCGTTCACCATTATATAAGAAAGTCGTTTATTGATGTCGGTTAAGCCCAGCAACAACCCGATCTATTTTGTCACAGGTGCAACAGGATTTCTCGGAAGGCAACTCGTTTTAGAGATTTCTCGCAGCGATCCTAATGCGAAAATTTTGGTGTTGTTACGTTGTATTGAAACTCCCGAGTTTGACGAATGGCTTTCCTCTCGTCTTCAGTCGTTGGACAATATAGTTAAAGTGCAGGGCGATATTACTCTGAACGATTGTGGTCTGGAGAGTTCAGTCATAGAAATGCTAGCGTCGTCTTCACTAGCAGTATTTCATTGCGCAGCACATTACGATTTAAGTTGCACAGAAACTGCGATTGACACGCTTGTAAACGTCGATGGAACCGCTCACGTGATTGCTCTGGCTGAACGATGCACTGCAAAGAGTTTTCATCATGTTAGTTCTATTGCAGTCGCCGGTGATTACCATGGATTTTGGACCGAAGAAAGTTTTGATGAAGTAAATACTTGGCCAAACTCTTACGGTGCCTCTAAGCATCAGGCAGAACGGCTTGTGAGGAATAGTTCAGTACCAAGCAAGAAGATATACCGTTTAGGTGTTCTTCTTGGCGACACAAACACCGGCAGTTATTTTAAGGAAGACGGTGTTTATAGTTTCTTTCCCTTGCTCAATAATTTCACACGAAGAGTTCCATCAACCGTTCCGTTACCGACTTTTGGATGGGGAGCTGTACCTCTGTGCCCAGTCGACTATGCGGCCAGAGCGATCTTTGTCCTGTCGAAAGACTCGATGACAGAAGTGTCTAAAGATACTGAAGTCTTCCATGTATTTGAAGATGAAGTGCTGCGTGCAGACGACATCGTACGACTTGTACTCGAAGCTGCTGGCCATCGCCGTACCTTCAACCTAAGCTGGTTGTCGCATGCTACGTCCGTTACTTCAGATCGCTCAAAATTAGATGGTGTGTTGTCGGGGATCATCACTGATTTTTCTAGAATCCTTAAGGATTTTAGTGTTCCACTGGAACTCTTCTATCAGTTTTGTTCCCCTACTCAGTTTGATAACACTACAACGTCCACTAAGCTTGCCAAACTGGGAGTTTTTTCTAGTCGGTTCGCTGATTACGTTCCTCGTATTTGGCATGGATGGCTTGCCGAGAGTGCTCTGCGCTCTAAGAGAGAACGTGAGACATTTTTCTTAGGAAAACGCGTTGTCATCACGGGCGCAACTTCTGGCATTGGTAAGAAAATGATGATGAAGGTGATCGATCGTGGCGGCGAGGTTATCGTGCTTGGTCGAAATCCCGATAAGTTTACTGCGGGCTTCACTTCTGGCGCTGCACGAGATCGAGTTAAGTTTGTGCAGTGTGATCTTCTCAGCAATTCGTCTATCGACACTGCTGCGGCTTCTCTCAAGCAAATGGGGTCTATTGATATACTCATCAACTCAGCGGGGTTATCAATTGATCGTCCTTTCGCATTGATGTCGACAGATCTTCGTGGTATCGCACGTATGACTCAGACTAACTTTCTTGGGCCTTTGCGTATTGTTCGCGCATTGCTGGACACTCTAGTAGAACAGGAAGGGGCTCGAGTCGTAACGCTTTCTTCAGTTTCAACTCAGCTTGCTGTACCAGGATTTGGTGCTTATTCCGCTACGAAAGCCGCTCTTGACCAGATGTTCACTGTCCTGTCTACAGAGTTGGCTGGTACTGGTATTGGGTTCACATCTGTGAAATTGCCTCTTGTTAAGTCTCCAATGACGCGCCCTAATCGTAGATTGAGAAATGTACCTATGTTGTCGGAGAATGATGCGGCGGAACTTATACTTTCTGCTATAGTTAGCGGCGAACGAGAGGTAAGCCATCCAGTTGCTCGCCTGTTTGAAGTGGTTAGGGTAATTAATCCTTCTACTGCCTCGTCTTTGTCTACTATTGGCTCTCAGATATTCATTAGAGCCCCCTATATTGCGAAGTTGTTGGGGAATCGTTTTCACTGATTCGATTTGGCTCATTGTGGGGTGGTTGGGGTGCGCACTAACGTGGGGGTATGAGTCCGTACGTTCGCACGGTCAGGACGGCGTCGGGGGCCCGTGCGGTGCAGATTGTGCACTCCTCCCGGAAGGGGCGCGCAGCATCGAGCACATTGGCTCGGCCCATGATGACGCTGAGCTGGCGGTGCTCAAGGAGGTCGCCAGGCAACGGCTCAACGCCGGCCAGCTCAGCTTCGACCTGCTGGGCCTGAACAGCGAGAACGACGCAGGTTCTGCGCCGCAGGAACCGGCTGGGACGGGGTGCGTGGCACCTATCGCCTCCAACCGGATGGGAGTGCTCCTGGAGGCCCTGGAGGTGGCTTGGAAGGCGGTGGGGCTGGACAGGCTCGATGGTGCTGACGAGGTCTTCCGCCAGCTCGTTACCGCCAGACTGATTGAGCCGACCAGCAAGCAGGACTCGTTGCGGGTCCTTACCGAGGCGGGCCTGTCACCGGTGTCCTACGCGACAGTCAAGCGTCATCTGCCCAGCTACGCCGCTGAGGACTTCACCCGGAACCTGTCACGCCTGCTGGCCGGGTACGCCCGCATCGGCCGGGCCTCGCTGGTCCTGTTCGACGCGTATGACCCTGTACTTCGAGACCGACAAGGCCGACGGCTTTCGCGAGCCGGGCTTCTCCAAGGAAAGACGCCTGGAGCCGCAGATCACGGTAGGGCTGCTCACCGACGAGACAGGGTTCCCTCTACGGGCCGGGGCTTTCGAGGGCAAGCAAGGCCGAGACCGCCACCATGATCCCGATGATCAACGACTTCATGGACGCCTACGACCTCGACGACGTGGTGGTCGTGGCTGACGCCGGGATGATCAGCGCCGCCAACAGGCAGGCCCTGGAGAGAGCCTGCCTGTCCTACGTGCTGGGCTCACGCACCTCACGCGTCCCCCACGTGATCAGCTCCTGGCACGACAACCACCCCGACCAGGACGTCCCCGACGGGCTGACCCCGAGTCCCAGCCCTGGCCCGCCGGCCCCAGTGACCAGCGCCGCGACGAGACCATCTACTACCGCTACAGCGCCGACAGAGCCCGACGCACCCTACGCGGGATCGACACCCAGGTCGCCAAGGCCGAGAAAGCCGTCGCAGGAAAGATCCCCGTCAAGCGCAACCGCTTCGTGCACCTGTCCGGCGCCACCCGGAGCATCAACCGCGACCTGGAGAAAAGGGCCCGTACCCTGGCCGGGTGGAAGGGCTACGTCACCAACCTGCCCAACCCCGACCCCGAGACAGTCATCAGCGCCTACCACCGCCTGTACAACATCGAGAAGTCCTTTGCGCATGTCCAAGTCCGACCTGCGAGCACGCCCCATCTACCACCACCTGCGCCAGTCCATCGAGGCCCACCTGACCATCGTCACCGCCGCCCTTGCCATGGCCCGCTGGCTGGAGACCACCACCGGCTGGTCCATCAGACGCCTGATCACCACCACACGCCGCTACCGCACCATCACCATCAACATCGCCGGACACACCCTCACAGCCGCTGACCCCCTCCCACCCGACCTCACCCAAGCCCTCCACAACATCCACCACGACACTAAATTAGCCAACTCAGGTTAAACGTTTCATGTCATTGATTCAAAATATGATGGTAGCTGACGTTTGCCCGTTTCACCGGCTGCTCACTTCACGTAGTGAATCAGCTGCTGGGTATGCGTCACCCATGTTCACGAAGCCATTTCAGTATGCCACGACCATCCGTGATTTCATCGATATCAGTCCATTCCGTCCCGTCATCATCGTGAACATGTGTCTCACGACGGATGCCGACGCCGTCTTCCATAAAGGTATCGGTCGTCGTTTCTGTCCGCCGGTAGTACCCGTCTGATGACCAGTCCTTCCAGGAGCGTTCCCGCGTCGTGCTGGTACCCGCGTAACTGTCGTAGTCATCGACAAAATCACTCAGCTCCTGGGCTTCGTCATCACTGAGCCTCGTAGACGTAATGTCGATGCTCTGCAAGATCTTATCACGAAGCCGCTTCTTCCTACCGCGATCCATTAATCGCTCCTGTCTATCGTGTGCGAACCAAGCCAGATCTCGAGATCTGACGCTGGCGCTTTGATTATAATAGCGCCGTGCTGCAAATCTCCACTTCGCCAGCAAAATCGCACTTCAAATGCTTTGTTCCGGTGGAGTTCGTGGTAAAATTGCTCCCAATTTATCTAATTACCATCCGGCGACTTTGTGCTTACCTTCCATTAGCCGGCTTCACGTCCTCTAATCACCTCTCTGCGATAGCCTTCCAATCGGCTTCTGTAAGCCAGTCATGGATCTGCTGACGATCACTTATTACCGCCGGAAGCAAGTTGGTCAAAAACCGCGACTGTCGTTTGTTCGGAATGAAATCACCAGGTATAACAGAGCTCGAAGTCACGAGCACCCCATGCCGTGCCCTGGAGAGCATAACAGCGAGTGTCCGAGCTTCCTCATCCATCATGGCAGAATTATCACCGGCTTGTATTGCCTGATAACTGGGCAGGTAGTCTTCCTCAAGACCAACGACAACCATCCAATCAAACTGTTGGCCCTTGCCGGCGTGACCAGTGAGCAGATGTATTCCAGCTCGAGTGATGAGTGAATCATTGTCACCAATTTGAATGCGCTTCTGGATAGTATCTGGATTTAGATCCTTCTGCAAGAGATCCAAGCACCAGTCGACCGCACTCGAGAGTGCGGTTCGCTCATCGGGATCTTGCTCATTGTCAAAAGCAACGGCTTGACGAAGGAATGCCAGCGGATCATCTGCGCTGTGGAACTCTGACAGCGACAGCCCTCTCAGCATGCTGCGAATTTTCTGCGCTATAGACTTATCGAGCACGCCGTCATCCCAAATACAGTATGGAAGGCCACTAGCTGCGATCACTTCGTCGACAAGTTGGCGTCTCCGCTTATTAAGGCGTGCAGAAATGCCGATTCGTTGTTGCGGGGCCTGTCCTTCAGATAGGATCCAGGAACAGAGGTTTTTAATGTATTTTGCCTCCTCCTGTGCACGATTGAACTGTCGGTAGGCAGCCAGCCCACCGCTTGGCCAAGAGTCTGGGGCGGCTGCCGTCAGCACCTGTCCACCAGTCAGACTGTTGAGTGAATTGACTGCAGTTAGCACAGCTGGCGATGAGCGGAATGACTCAGCAAACTCGATGGTTTCGGAGCATTCGGTTTCGAGTTCCTTTTTGACATATTCAGGCTGAGCGCCGGCAAAGGCGTAGATTCCTTGAGCTAGGTCGCCTGCGTAGGTAGTCTTCTTGTAGCCAATGCGCTGCACAACCCGCAGTTGCTGCGGCGTTAAGTCTTGGAACTCGTCGACGATGATTGCCCCAAAGTGCTGCCGATAGAGTGCCGCCACCTCATCGTTGGCAAGGATCAACTCAGCAAGCCTCGGCAGATCATCGTAGGTCAAGCGACTCTCGGCTTGGCGCTGCTCCTCAATCATGAATGCATACTGGTTGCCAGAACCCTGAAGTTCAGCCAGAACCTGCTCATCATTCAGCGCTCGACGCTTCGCTGAACTAATGTCGCTCTTAACGTCGTTGGTCAGCCCTTTAAGTTTTAGTGCGCGACAACGCTCGCCCACCCAGTCGTGCTCTGGCATCGTCAGCCTCTTCGGATCGAGGCCGATGACGTTGCTATGAGCTTGGATAATTCTGGCAAAAAGCCCATGGAAGTTGCACACAGTGACCGCTTCACGCATCTCGCGTGGTGTGAGATAGTGGCTCAAGCGGTCGTGCATGTTATCGCGCGCACGTTTGGTGAACGTGGCCACCAGGATGCGTTGTGACGCCCTGACAGCTTGTTGATCGAGCAAGCCCCTTACGCGCAGCGCCAATGTCTCGGTCTTGCCGCATCCGGCGGGCGCGATGATGAGGAGCGAAAGCCCTTTGTGATCTAGGACTTGCGCCTGTTTTGGCGTTATGTCTAGCACTTCAGGCACTCTCGATGTTGTTGAGCAGATCCATGATGCTCTTTATTTTTTCTGCCACCGTTTCATCAAGCATACCTGCAACCATTATCGCACCCTGAGTCTTGTATTTGCTTTTACTGCGCAGAAAAGCTGCGATATCGTCTTTGGTTGGCTCGCCATTTTCGCCATTACGTTCCACGTTGCCGATTTGATTCTTACTGAACGCGCCGCTATGTTGCATAGCGTCCCATAAAACGTTCTTGCTAAACGCTTTTACGTACTCTTCTTCGAGATCTCGTTCGGAGATCCATATGGAATTTTTGTCAAAATCACACTCTTTTACGCCGACACTTTTCGCGGTATCGCCAACGGCATCTCGGTCTATCAGCAATGAAAGTGGAACTTTGAAGCCGTCTCTCCCAAATAGTTGCCAGACCACCTTCATGTCGCCAGCGCCTTCTGCTTCGATGACGCTGACTCCGAGACGATCAAGATCGTGCCCAGTTAGTTCGGCGATTCGTTCGAGGATAATCCGATCAGCCGTACCTTCAACAGCCACAACATGGCGCGCTGTCAAGGGCTCTAACTTATCGCGTACCCACCAACGGAGCATTGCGCGTTGATCGTCATCAAGAATCCGCGACTTTGGTTGAATAACTTCGCCACCTTCGCGGATCGACACAATCAGTTCGGGATCGAAAGCACTGACAATGTCAGGCGAATGTGTCGCGATGATCTTCTGGTTGCTCCCATTCTTCAGCAGCCGAGCCAGGCTGCGCTGGCTGCCGGGATGGAGGTGGATCTCAGGCTCGTCGATCGCAACGATGTTTGCACCATTTGAGATCAGGTCGTACAAGGCAATCGCGTAGATGGCGCGCTTGCCGTCTGACTGCTCGCTGATCGACTTTTTGTTGACTTCAAGGCGCACCCCCTTTAGTACGTTATTGTCAGCAGCAGCCCCAGGAACGAAACTCAAATCGCCCTGTGCAACTCTCTCTGGCAACGCTGTACTGAGCTGGTCAGCCATCGCACCGCGGAGTTCCGACAGGGCAACTGAGTTTTGAAGTTTCTCGCTAATCTCTTTAATTATCTCTTCAAAGTCGGCTTGCTCGTCACCAAGTTCCACATTAGTTAGCACGTCATCCAACAAAGAACGCCGGTCATCGCTCATGCTGCGTGCACGATCATTGGCATTGAGCAGCGTCCACCCGATGGCCTGTAACTGTTCCCGCGATAGCTGCCGTCCGGTATTTTTGTTCGGTACGGCGCGTGTTACGGAGAGTGTTTCAAGATCGTCGAAGCTGGCTTCAAGGCGGATCGTTAGCGTCTGCTCTTTCTCACCGTTTGGGTCAACCGTGATCTCATCGGGAAATAACGCTTGTTCGGTATCCGAGAAGCCACAAAGATCGGCTTCGACAGCAAAGGGATGATCTGGATCGCGAAGATCCTCAGGTGTGATTTGGTTGTACAGCTGCCCGGTGCTAGCACCTAGCAAGAGGTCAAGGCAACGCAGCAGCGATGATTTGCCAACGTCGTTTGGGCCGATGAGCACCATATGCTGGCGAACCTCCAGCTCCAGATCCTGGAGACGCCTGTGGTTTTCAACTTTGACTCGCGTGAGACGCATATCGTTCCTTTTTACTTTACTGATGTATTTGACGGCTTAACGAATATTTTACAGTTTAGGTGACGCTTACCCTTACGCAAATGTCTCCATTGGTCGTCATTGCCCCGGTACGAAGTAACACGCTCACAAGATATCGCCCCGTCAAGCCATCTCTGTTGTGCCGTGACAAAACTGCAACATTATGCGACTCTGAGACGCCGACCTTTCAAAGTGTACTATAAAAGTGCTAAAATTAATAACGTAATGCCCGATGTCGAGTCCTCTCCCCACCACCGCCTCCGCCGGCTCAAAGCCGCGCTGTTGGCTGTTTCCCTGACGCTGGCAGGCATCCTCCTCATGATGCTTAACGCCTGGCTGGCGCCGCTGCAGTTGGGAAGCTGGCAGTGGCTGCATGCCCTGCCGCTGGGCGAGCTGGGTGGGACGCTGTTTGGTGCGGGGCTGCTGTCGACGTTCTTCGAGTACACCTTCCGGAGAGACCAGGAGGCGCACACGCTGGCCCGCTTCCGCCAGATCATCCGCGAGGAGGCTCCGGCGATGCGTGATGCGGTGGTAGAGGGCTTCGCCATCCACCCTGAAGACTTGAAGCGTGTGGCCACGCCGGAGCTGCTGGACGACATCGCGGCCAATGTGATGGCGCTGCGCCTGGGCGATGAGCAGTTCGCTCGGGAGATCTACCGCGACATCCGAGACCAAG
>NZ_KV810970.1:46149-47053 GCF_001812965.1 Actinomyces sp. HMSC075C01 | reverse complement strand
TGGACGTCACGGTGGAGTGGGAGTACACCACCGTACCTAGCGGTGCCACCCGGCGCTTCGCGTGCGTATCTGACCAAGATGAGTACAACGAGCTCCGCCAGGACGTCCCAGCCACCTCCACCTGGTTCATGGCACCACGCCCTGGCATGGACGCCCGCCACCGGGAGGCATACGAGCTGCTGGAGCTGACCGTCGATGGCCGGCCTCAACCCATCCGCCGCAGTACCCGTGCTACCGGCCAGACCTACAGCGTCGACCTGGACGAAGAAGCCAGGAGCGGTGAGCCAGTCCGCATCCGCCAGGTCTTCCGCACCATCACCCCGCAGTGGAGCCACCGGCTGTACTTCGCTGTCAGACAACCAACCCGAGGCTGGTCGCTGCGATTGGACTACACCGACACCAATATCGGCGATATGCGTGTCAACGACACCGTGGCCACGGCACCAGCGGCCCGCATCATCCGGTCACCAGAAGCCGTCCCAGGCAAGGTCATCGCGCTCGAGTCGGCTGGTTGGCTCATGCCAGGCTCCGGCGTTGCCTTCACCTGGACACTAGACGAGGAGCTGCCCCAGACCGAGCAGCCTGAGGCAGCAGCATCCTCCCGAGAGGGGTAGAGGATCTCTGCGAATGGTCACTCGCCACCGTCCATCAGGCTCACCTCCTCACCTACTCGACCGCTACGGACAACCACAGGATACATCGTCATGAGATACATAGTCTCTGGATTGGGAGTCTTCGGCCGGTTGAGATGGAGCCGTGCCCACCGACCGCAAGCCACCGCTCTCACCAGCCACCGGTGAGTTCGGTCGGCGTGTGCGCGCCCGCCGCGAACAGCTGGGCCTGTCCCAGGAGAAACTGGCCGAGCGCACAACCCTGCACTGGTCATACATCGGCCAGGTCGAAC
>NZ_KV810970.1:0-46049 GCF_001812965.1 Actinomyces sp. HMSC075C01 | reverse complement strand
TCCGCATCGCCCACGCCCTCGACACCGACGCCGGTGGGCTGGTGAGCGGGTTGGAGGTGTAGGAGAAGAGGAGGACGTCACTGGCTACGATGCCGCCATGAGCCAACGTGCACCCCTCCCCCAGGGTCATCCCACCGACACCGATCTGGCGCGGCGCACCAGACGATCATGAGCGTTGCGACTTTCAGCGTCGATACTGCCGTCGGCATCGTTACCGCGCTGACTGGCCTGATCGCTGCCGCTGTGGCCGCAACACAGTTGTCCTACCGCCACCGGATGATGCGCACCGCCACTTGGGCACAGGAGCAGGTCCCTTCAGCCACCGGTGAGCGCAAGCAGCACCTAGAAAACATGCAGCGCTGGGCGCAGTCCGAGGTGGTGGCAGCGACGATGATTCCGGCCTGGAAGTATGTTGAAGCGATTGTTGCTGCAACGGTCACCGTGGTGGGTCCCGTTCTCCGAGAGCAACCCTTAGTGCCGTTCCTACTCACTATGTTCGGGCTCCAGATGTTGGAGTATCGGCGCGTTATCCTCCTATATCTCGAGCGCCGTCGCTGCGCAGCCGACTACTACGGGGATCAGCCAGTGCAGCCTGCACGTATCGGATTCCTAATTCCACTCAACAAGCAGACGTGCAAGACTTTCATTCCAGCTAGTCTTGCCGCTCTCGCGGTGACGATAACGTCATTTGCGTTAGCGAAGTTCGTTCACCACAGTGGGAATAGCGCATTTATGTGCGCCATTATTATAGATGTTGTGGCACTCAACTGTATTGGAGATGTCCGCCGCTCCGCCATTCATCCTTTTCTCGAGCACTTGAAGACATACTAGTTGTATCGACGATGCACCGTTGACAGACCGAACTCTTTCTATCCATCATGATGTCGTGGTTTACACTCGAACACCAACATGCTTAAATAGAAGTATGACTGAAAAGGACTTTCAACGTATACAAGAATTATTAACCACGAGTCTCAACGCCACAGAGGCACGGAATGCTGAACGCTTCGACAAGATCGACAAGCGCTTAGACGGTATGGAGAGACGGCTCGACAAGCTAGAGCATGAGATAAAAGACGTGCGCAGCAGCATGGAGGAAGGTTTCGACGCCATCGGTGCTCAGTTTAATGAGATTGACAATCGGTTTGCAGAACTGGATGAGAAGATCGATCGCAATCATCAGGAAGTAACCGAGCGGATCGACGCACTCAGTAAAGACATCGAGTCTCAGCACCAAGACGCCCTCGAGGCGAAAGGCGCACTACGGCTGCTCACCACGCAGCATGAGGACCTCGCCGGCCGGGTAGCGGTTGTTGAGAGTAGGTTGCAGGCGGCATAACGGGACCTTCGTTTTCACAGAGCGATTTTGAGCCCCAATGAGTTGATTGTTATTAAGAGGCATGCAACTCCAGCCCAACACCGATCAGTCTAGGATGCCTACCACTTAAGGTGCCACATCCAGATCGACAAGCGGCTTGAGAGGTCCGCGCCCCGCTGCCGTTACCAAACCGCAACGGCGTAGGCTCACTCACCATCCTCACGACAAGCTATCGTGAAAGCGCCCCACTCGGGCACGATGTCGCAATGGCTGCGACAGGCACACCATGAGGAATCAGGAATCCATCATGTACTTCAAGTCCCTAACTATCACCAACTTCAAGTCTTTCGAGGGCGAACAGAAGATCACCTTTTCCAAAGGGATCAACTATATCGTTGGTGACAATAACTGCGGAAAGTCTACAATAGTTCACGCACTGCGCTACCTCATTGAGAACGTCGGCGAGCAGTCAAGTTTACAGAACAAGTCGACCACTGAAGACCTGTCAGTGGAAGCAATTTTCGCCGGCCAAGACTTAATCAATATCGTTCAGTCAGAAAAGTACAAAAAACTCGCAAAGTACTTAAACAATAACCACGAAGAGCCCTATTTTAGAGTCCGTCGGTCACCGAAAGTAGAGACAATCACACAAGGCCGCAAAACAGCGGCACTTGACGGAAAGAAGATTACTTTCTGGAATCCTGAGACGCAGCAGTTCGAGAACCCAACCGGCATCGACGCACTTTTCAGGTCGTTAGTCGACCTCGTGCCGGTGCTTGCCGACACCACCACCTCCGAAGTCGTCGATCTTGGTACAACAAAACCACTCGGTAAACTCATCGCGGCCGTCTCGCAAAAATTCCAAGAGACCGACAGGTGGACGGCGTTTCAGAAGGCTCATACAGAGGCATTCTCCGATGGCGAGGAATCGCTCTCGTCTCTGACCGAAGATGTCACCAGCCAAGTTGAAATCCTTTTACAGGCGCAATACGGCGCGGCCAAAGTCCGGCTCGACTTCGATCTTCCTGATGCTACGACCTTCATCAAGGGTGGCCAGCTACTCGTCACGGATGGCAACTACGAGACCCCGCTGTGCGACAAAGGTACCGGGATGCAGCGCGCCGTCACGTTGGCACTGATTCAGGTGTACTCGAATATGCAGCACAAAACGAAGGAGCTTGCGCCCCTTACGCTCCTCCTGGACGAGCCCGAAACCTGGCTCCACCCTCGTGCGCAGATTCAGCTCGGAAAAGCGCTGGCAAAAATCTCGGAAAACGAGCAACTATTCCTCATCACGCACTCGCCGTACATGCTGCGCTCATACCGCCCAGCACAGCACAAACTGCTCATCCTTTCGCGCGAAGATGGCGGGCCATCGATTCGGTACTCGGAAGAACTCGGACTCGTTGCCAGCCAAAAGCCTTCTCTAGGCGAGATCACCTACTTTGCATTTGGAATTTCTTCGCCTGAATTCCATGATGAGTTGTGGGGTGAGATACAGGTGATTACGAAACGTAAGAGTGAGTGGAGTCTTAACGTCTGCCTACACGATACGCACAAGCTGCCATACGACAAAGAATGGAAACGCGATGACCGGCCGAACGATGGCCCAGAGGGAGCCACACTTCCATACTTCATTCGGAACTCTATACACCATCCAGAGAACAGACTCAACGCTCCATACACGGACGACGAGTTGGAAGAGTCAACCGAGAGTCTCATCGCAGTACTGAAGGCGCTACAGGGCACGCAAGTTAGCAACCCGTAAAAAAGGCTCGGCCACTCACATCAAACACCGTTGCCTACCAGAAGGCTGTCGGTCGTGCACCTGTGGAATGTGCCAGGGATTCTCCGCACCTTCCACAGGTGGCACGCCTGCGCCATCAGTTCGCAACGGTTCGCATCCGTGTTGATACTGAAGAAGCTGGGCACCGTGTTCTCGATGCACAGCCACCACTCAGCTGGACGCCCGACGGAACATCACGGATGTCGCGGCTGAGCGGCACAACGCCGCTGACAGAACATATTAACTGCTCAATATGTTGCGTAAGCTCACTACATGCAGAAGCCCGGCCTACTGACCTCACCATCTTGCAACACACTCCCACTCTGAGAGTTAGGCACGATATTCATCTGCGTGTCACTGGCGCCCTTCACTACCCTCCGCTGCCGCAGCGCTCCGATAGTTCCCCTCCCCCTCTGATATCAAGTTGCAAGATGTATTCCAGACGAGTTGCATCACTCTAGATTACTGGCACGGTGATTCAAGATTGCCGACGCTGCATCTCGCGCGCCCACATCTATGATTGTGAAGTATGAGTATACGGTTGAAATTGAAGTTAGCGCTAATAATAAGGCGATATATTGTAGGTTGAAGATGCCACCAGAAACGATCCATACGCCGACCAACGAGAATGCACCTATAATAGCAAAGGCACCTCTGAGCCTGAGATCTTGACTTGCCTTGATCGACGCAGAGATTGCAAGCATTCTTTCTGATTCACCACTAATCTCTGGATACCCGTAGTCTTTGAGTATTTTGTTTGTCTGGCGGATTATTCGTGGAACGTCCAAGCTTGACATATTCCCACTGTATGGCAATTAACAACGATAGGTGCTGTATTTTGTGCGTGACTCACATCTCATATAACAAGGGCAAGATAGTTCACTGTTTTACATTTGAAGACGGTACTCACGACTCTCAGAATCATCACACGACGAAGTTCTAAAGCATTGTCTTTAGGAATATAACGTAATCGTGCGCTCGCCGAAGTGGTAACCGCACGTCAAGTATTAGCTCGATTCAGATACGATCGCAAACAGCAAAGATATGCGGATGCTGCCCCATCGGTTCTATTGCGTAACGAAGGGTGACAGCTACTTGTGCATGCAGGTCAAACAAGACAAGCGCACCAGCCGCAAGGACTTCATGTCAGTCTTTGATAGGAAACCGCGTTAAAGCTCACCAAATAAAAATCTCCCGCTGTGTGGCTTAGAAACCACCCGCCGGAGATTCTGGTGACACGGTGTTGGCCTGTGTCTACTTACGATTATATGCTTTTCTTTGGTGATGTCAATAGTAATTTCCGGAATCACGTCGAATACTGATCACCGCTGGCAGGGTACGCAGACGGATCTTGTGGTGTATTCGTGCTCGTTCCGACCTCACCTTCTACGAGAATCAGAACTGCTAGCAACGCTAAAGTACTTGCCGGGCCCAACCTGCAGCGGCAACGAGAGAAGACGCGTAGTGGCGTTCTGACTCTGTCTGTCTTCACTCCCCTAGCCATTAGTCAGGCCTGTGTCGCCGCCAGATGCTTGCTCACCGTATCCCGTCCGAAGCCAAGCTCCAGGCCGATCTCGATGTATGTACGGCCCTGGGCGTGGAGCTGCTGTGCACGTTGGAGATCATCGCTGGTGAAGCGTCGCTTGCGGCGGAGTGGTTGCTTGGCCTGGCGGCAGACAGCCTTCACCGTGGAAGTGGATGTGCCGACCTGCCGAGCGATCGCGCGGGCAGACATGCCGGTGGGCTCCAGATCGAGTATCTGCTGCTTCTTCGCCGCGCTGATCGGACGGCAGGCCGTGTTGCGGATGCCGCGGGCCGTCGTGGTCTCGTTCCTCTCCTCGGTAGACGCTACGCTAGCCGTGCTCGACTCCGGAGCAACCTCACCCTCGATGAGACGCTTGCGGAAGGCGAGCAGGGGTAGCCAGTTGTTCGGATTGATGCTGCCCAGGTGTACTCATGACTGAAGGGGGCTCCCACCATCTGGTGAGAGCCCCCTTCAGTTCACGGTGCTCAGACCTTGTAGTCACCCGTCTCGCCGACGGTGTGGACACGGATCGAGTTGGTCGAGCCGGGCGTGCCCGGAGGCATGCCGGCGACGATGACGACGGTATCCCCGGGCTGGGCCAGGTGCTTGTCCTGAAGGATCTCATCGACCTGGGCCACCATCTCGTCAGTGTGCTGGACCTCGGGCACCTCGTAGCACTGCACGCCCCAGGAGACGGCGAGCTGGTTGCGCGTCTCGTGCAGCGGGGTGAAGGCCAGCAGCGGAAGCGGGGAGCGCAGACGAGACAGGCGTCGGGCGGTGTCACCGGACTGGGTGAAGGTCACCAGGTAGGTGACATCGAGATGCTCGCCCATCTCCGCGGCGGCGCGGGTCAGGGCGCCACCGCGCGTCTGCGGGTAGGAGCCCAGGCTGGGGATGCGCTCCCCTCCGTGCTCCTCGACGTTCTCGATGATGCTGGCCATGGTGCGCACAGCCTCGATGGGGTAGGCGCCCACGGAGGTCTCACCGGAGAGCATGACGGCGTCGGCGCCGTCGAGAATCGCGTTGGCGCAGTCGGAGGCCTCGGCCCGCGTGGGCCGAGGGTTCTGGATCATGGACTCCAGGACCTGGGTGGCCACGATGACCGGTTTGGCCTGCCGGCGAGCCAGCTCAATGGCGCGCTTCTGCACCAGCGGGACGGCCTCCAGGGGCATCTCCACACCGAGGTCGCCACGGGCCACCATGATGCCGTCGAAGGTGGAGACGATGTCGAAGAGGTTCTCCACCGCCTGGGGCTTCTCGATCTTGGCGATGACCGGGAGGCGTACGCCGACCTCGTCCATGATCTCGTGGACGTCCTTGATGTCATCGGCGTCGCGCACGAAGGACAGGGCGATGAGGTCGGCACCGATCTTGAGTGCCCAGCGCAGGTCCTCGCGGTCCTTCTCGCTGAGGGCCGGCACGGAGACGGCGACACCGGGCAGGTTGATGCCCTTGTTGTTGGAGACGTAACCGGGCACCTCCACCTTGGTGACGACATCGGTGTCGGTAACGGCCACGACGCGCACCGCGACGTTGCCGTCGTCAATGAGGAGACGGTCACCGGGGCGGCAGTCGCCGGGAAGCCCCTTGAAGGTGGTGGAGGCGCGCTTGACAGTGCCCAGGACGTCATCGATGGTGATGGTGAACTCGTCGCCCTTGTTGAGCATGACCTTCTGGTCGTCCACGAACCGCCCCAAGCGGATCTTGGGGCCCTGGAGATCGACGAGGACGGCGATGGCGCGACCGGAAGCAGCTGCGGCCTCACGGATGCGGCCGATGACCTCCTCCTGGTCCTCGGCGCGGCCGTGGGAGCGGTTGATGCGCGCCACGTTCATGCCGGCGTCCACGAGCGCTTGCACCTGCTCGGGAGAATCAGTAGCGGGTCCGAGGGTACATACGATCTTGGCTCTACGCATGGGCTAAGAATACGGGACACCGGGCCCTGTGCACGAGGAGGAATCTCGTCACTTGTCAGGTTGCGACCATCCTCACCCGGTTGCCTTCCGGCGGCGTGGCGGGCGGGTCCCCGATTCGTTCCCTACGAATCTGCCCGGTCCGGGCGGGCCGACGCCGCAGCGGCGGGTTCTGCCGGTGAGGCGTCGTCAGGCGAGTCGTGCTCGGCGGAGTCGTCCTCCCGGCCCTGTAAGCGATCCTTCCTTGCCTCGCGCCCCGGCCTGTCAATGGCGTCGCTCAGGGGGCGCCGGGAGGTGAGGATCAGTCCGATGGCGCCGACGAGGAAGATAACGATGGAGGTCCACACGTTCAGTCTCAGGCCGAGGATCGTCTCCGCCTCGTCGATGCGCAGCATCTCGATCCACACGCGGCCGGCGGTGTAGATCATGAGGTAGATCCACAGCAGTCTCCCGCCCGTGACCCCGCTGCGGGCGAGCATCCTTCTGCCGATCCACACCAGGAGGACCGCCCCAGCCAGGTTCCACAGGGCCTCATAGAGGAAGGTCGGATGAAACAGGGTCCCCGGCGGGTAGGTGGAACCCGCCGGCAGGTGGGCGTCGTCGATCCGCAGTCCCCAGGGCAGCGTCGTCGGGGAGCCGTAGAGCTCCTGGTTGAACCAGTTGCCCAGTCGGCCGATCGCCTGAGCGACCAGCAGCGTCGGGGCGACGGCGTCGGCTAAGGGAGCCACCCGCAGGCCGCGATGACGCAGAAGGAGCACCCCGGCCAGGACCCCGCCGGCGATGCCTCCCCAGATTCCCAGGCCTCCCTGCCATGTCTGCGGGATACGGGCCAGGTCGCCGTTGGGGCCGAAGTAGTCGTCGGGCGAGGAGACCACGTGGTAGAGCCGGGCACCCACGATTCCAGCCGGCACGGCCACGATGGCGACGTCGAGGACCAGCTCCGGTCGGCCTCCCCGGGCCCGGTAGCGCCGATCCGACCACCACACGGCCACGAAGACCCCGGTGAGGATGCACAACGCGTAGGCCCTCACCGGGATGGGGCCGAGGTACCACACGGCCGAGGACGGGCTCGGTATGCCTGCGGTCGGCACGGCCGTGAACGGCATCGCCGGCATCGTTGGCATTGTTGGCATTATGGCGGAAAGGGTGGCGACAGGCACTCAGAGAACCTCTCGATGGGCGGAGGGGATCAGTGCCGGGTGGGCGCCGGCGGCGACCAGCTCGGCAACGAACTGCTGGGGGTCGGTGGAGCGGATGATGGCCTCACCGACGAGGACGACATCGGCGCCGCAGCGCGCCAAGCTCATGACATCGTGCGGACCTCTGACGCCTCCGGCAGCGATCCGCACGACCTGCGTCGGCAGAACGTCAGTGACCTGATCGAACAGGCTGCAGTCGACGACCAGGGTGTCGGGATCGCGGGTGTCGATGGCCACGATGCAGGCCCCTGCATCGACCGCGGTCAGCGCCTCGCGGCGGGTACGGACCTCGACGACGGCGCCCATCCCCAGGGAGTGGACCCTCTCGATGAGTCCTTCGAGCACCAGGGTCTCAAGGCGGGCGTCGAGCATGAGCAGATCGGCACCGTGAGCCCGGGCCTCGTGCACCTGGTAGGGCGTGACCACCAGGTCGTTGGCGAGGATGGGAAGATCCACGGAGGCCCTGACGGCGTCCAGATCCTTGAGGGAGCCTCGCGTGGTGCTCGGCCCGGTGACCACTGAGACGCAGGCGGCACCGCCTGCGGCGTAGAAGCAGGCCAGCATCCCCGGATCCCCAACGCCGCTGAGGTCCGCGAACGTGGCCGTGGAGCGCTTGACCTCAGCGATCACCGTGACCGCGCGATCATCGGTACGCAGGCTAGACAGGGCGTTGATGGCGCCGGGAACCAGGCGAGAGGCCTCTTTGAGGCGGGCCAGGGGAACCAGCGAAGCGCGACGGTCGGCGGCCGCCTTGGCCCCGGCCACCATCGCCTCGAACGAGGTCATCACACACCTCCCCGATGTCGCCTGCCGGCGCTCTGGAAGAGCGCCTGTTCGTATCCATCGTGACGGTCCGAGGCCGTCTGTTGCAAATCGCTAAACCGCGCTGCCCGAGGAGTGGTCAGTCGGGGCGCTCTCCTACGTACGCGCCCAGATCGCCGCCGGCCAGGAAGCAGGTGCGCTCGCCGGTGTGGCAGGCGGCTCCGACCTGATCGACCTCGATCAGGAGGGCGTCGCCGTCGCAGTCCAGATGAACGGACTTGACGTACTGGGCGTGTCCGGACGTGTCCCCCTTGCGCCAGTACTCACGGCGGGACCGCGACCAGAAGGTCACTCGCCCCTCTTCCAGGGTGCGCCGGAGCGCCTCATCGTCCATCCACCCCACCATGAGGACCTCACGTGAGTCGTACTGCTGGACGACGGCGCAGACCAGGCCGTCTGCGTTGCGCTTCAGACGCGCAGAGATCTGGGAATCGAGAGTCACAACCGCATTATGCACGCCAGGTGCTGCTCAGCCCGGAGGGCCGAGCAGCGGGCCGAGGTAGACCCACATGCCCGGCAGGTTGCGCACAACCGCAAAAACGGCCAGCGCCGCCCCGAGAAGGATGCCCTCCCTACCGGTGACGAGCGGTCGTCGCAGGCCTCGGGCGGATGCGAGCAACCAGCGCGCCACCAGAAGAACGACCACCGCCTCCAGCACGAGCGCAAAGGGGTTGTAGCCCATGGCGGCCCACAGGTCGCCGTGCATGAGCTCGCGAGTCGCCCTGGTGCCTCCGCACAGCGGGCACCACAGCCCTGTGGTGCGGTGAAGCGGGCAGAGGTCGGGAAGCCCTGGAGAGCTGCGGGGCAGAGTCAGTGCGCGAAGCACGATGAGGCCACCCGGCAGGGTGGACAGAACCATCAGAAGCCCCAGTCCGATCCGCCTTCCGGATCCCGCGCGCCCACCGGAGCGCTCGAGCTTCTTCGAGGCATTCGCGCAGCAGTCTTCAGACATACAGTTCATTGAAGCAACATCACCATGAGCAGAATAAGGGAGCCAGCACTGATGATAGTACCAATGGTGCCTGTCACCACTCCGGCTATCGACAGTCCCTTGTTCGAAGCACGCCCCTCATTGGCGGCACCCACGCCCAGCACTCCGACGACGATCGCCGGTATGCCCAAGATCAGGCCGAAAGATAAGCAGTTCGCAAAGATACTCGCGATACCGAGCCCGAGCGCCCACCCACCGAGGGCGTTGGCCTCATGCCGACGCGGATCGTAAGGTGCCCCCCAGTACGCACCTTGACCATATGGCGGATACGGGCCATAAGAAGGAGACGGATAGGGGTACTGCTGACTGTAGGGCTCCCCGTAGGTCTGATTGTAGGGCTGCTGGCCGAACCCTGAATAAGGGATCACCTGGCCTCCCGGTGCCGTCGGGAAGGGGAGCGACTGATCGCCAAGGTCGTTCGCGCTGTAGTAACCGTTCTGGGTCGACGACATGCCCGAAGCGGACTGGGAGGCAACATTGGAGTCAGAAGGATAGGGATAAGGAGAACCAGCAACTCCTCGACGATAAGGATCTGCTTGGTAAGGATTCAATTCACTCATTATTCCTCCCCTGGGGCGAAGCGCGGCACTCAGCCTACACGAGCACACATATCACACCCCTGGGAACGACCTCATCTCAACGGGGAGAACACCCCATCATTCTCGACGTTCACGCCACACAGTCCTTGCTCCGTTGTGCAGGCAATTGACGAAGTCCCTGCACAACGGAGCGGAGACGACAGACGAGGACCTAGGACTGGAATCCGCTCACGAGTCGTTCACTCAGACCAGTGGCGTAGAAGACGATCGCCAGCACAATAGAGAGAATACCCAAGGCGATACCCGCAATGGACATCCCCTTATTGGTGGCACGTCCCTCGTTCGCTGCTTGCATACCCAGAAAACCTACGATTATCGCAGGAATACCGGTGAAGATACCGCAGCAGACAAAACTGGCGATACCAAGACCAAGCGCCCACCCTCCCAACGAATTCTTCTCATCAGGGCGAGGACCGAATCCACCAGGGACATATCCTCCGGGCTGCGGATTGTACTGACCGCCGGGGTACGGGCCCATGTTACTCATAGCATCTCTCCGTGTAGATAGGGTTCAATGATGTTCAGTATGTTGCTGAAGTATAACAGGACTCACGCAGCACGCAAATCGAGCCGCCTGGGCGGCGCCACCTCAGCACAGCGCCGGTATCCGACCTGCCCCCCCTCTCTCACCTGAGTCCCATCCTCACAAGCAGATAAATCAGGGTGGCACAGAACCCGATAACCCCCAGGACAATTCCAGCGGTTCCTGCACCTCGATTAGTGGCCTCACCGCGATCTGCCGCCGCCTGGGCTTGCAGCCCTAAAACGATCGCGATGACCCCAAAAATGATTCCGCAGCAGAAAATACTCGCAATCCCCAGACCAAGAGACCAGTTCCCCAAGTAGTTCCTCTCACTGTCTGGGTTCCTCCAAGAATTCCCGCCACTTGGATAACTGTGATAACTGGGCTCGTTGTAATAGAAGTGGCTCACGCACTCTCCTCGGACTCAGCCACACAGGCACCTTCAGGAACGGGCAGTGCACCGGCACCTCACCCGCCGCTCAGTCTCCCACAGTTTTTAACGGACCGGGTGGTCTGCGTCTCGCAGGGCATTCTTGGCCTCAGCGATGGTCATCACTCCGTAGTGGAACACTGAGGCTGCCAGAACGGCGTCGGCACCGTGGTTGGCGGCTGTGACGAAGTCCTGTGGGCATCCGGCACCGCCGGAGGCGATGAGTGGCACCCGGACCCGTCGACGAACGGCGTCGATCATCTCGGTGTCGAATCCTTTGGTGACTCCGTCGGCGTCCATGGAGTTCAGGAGAATCTCACCGGCGCCGAGCTCTGCTCCTTGAACCGCCCAGGCGACTGCGTCGATGCCGGTGGAGGTCCGCCCTCCGTGCGTGGTGACCTCGAAGCCGGAGGCCGTTGAGACACCGGAGGGGCACCGACGCGCATCCACGGACAGGACGACCACCTGGTTGCCGAAACGCTGTGCTACCTGCGTCAACAGCTCGGGACGGTTGATGGCCGCGGTGTTGATACCGACTTTGTCCGCCCCGGCCCGCAGCAGCTGGTCCACGTCATCGACTGAGCGCACTCCCCCGCCGACGGTCAGTGGAACGAAGACCTGCTCGGCAGTACGGCGGACCACGTCCAACATGGTGGAACGTCCCTCGTGCGA
This sequence comes from Actinomyces sp. HMSC075C01, assembly GCF_001812965.1. Lineage (NCBI taxonomy): Bacteria > Bacillati > Actinomycetota > Actinomycetes > Actinomycetales > Actinomycetaceae > Actinomyces > Actinomyces sp. HMSC075C01. The sequence goes on along the minus strand of NZ_KV810970.1, from coordinate 34,271 downwards.
GGCCGAGACGTCGAGGAAGGTGATCTCATCGGCCCCCTGAGCGCCGTAGCGGGAGGCCAGCTCCACAGGGTCTCCGGCGTCCTTGAGACCCTGGAAGTTGACGCCTTTGACGACGCGACCGTCCTTGACGTCCAGGCAGGGAATGATGCGGATGGCAACGCTCATGACTGGTCCTTGGATGTTGGGCCGGCGGAGGAGTCAGGGGCGGCGCTCGACTCACTGCTCGCACGAGCCCCGGATGCTTTGGGAGCCTGGGCGGGGTCCTTGGCCAGGACGTCGATCACGACGACGACTGGTTCCTTGCCCTGCGCCTGCTCAGCGGGCAATGAGAGGACCACCCGGGAGCCGACCGTGATATCAACCAGGTTCTGGGAGACTCCCACCAGCGCGTTGCTCATGTCGAGCTGCTTGGGCCGCTCCTGGTATCCGAAGGTTGATTTCTCCAGGGGCTGTCCCGTGGCCCAGCTGACCATCGTGGTCCGAGCGATCAGACGGTCCTGGGCACCGATCTGGGGACCGGTGCCCTTGATGAGGATCTCTGTGGACACTCGAGTCGGTGCAGGAAGTCCAGCGCTGCTGACGGTGATGGAGCCGTCCGGTCCCTCAGTCACGGTGGGGGTACCTGCCGCCGGCTGCCTCGCCTCCCCCGTTGCCGTGGTGGGCAGGAGGTCGACAACGGTGATCTTCGTCGTCCGGGAGCCGTTGTCCTCCTCGGCCGGTTCGCGCAGGACGACACGGGCGCCTTCGCGCTGGCCGGAGACCGCTGTGTTGATGTAGTTGCCCACGTCGGGGCCGAGCAGGCCCTGCCAGAGCTTGTACCCCGCTTCGTTACCCGTCGTGTTGCGCCCATTGAGACCGGAGAACTGCGAGACCTGCAGGATCACTGGCGTTCCCTCGGAGACAGCGCGCCCCTGCCCGGTCTGGACGACGTCGGTCAGTACCGAGCCGGGAGCTGACAGAGAGGCGTCGCCGTTCAGCTCGATGGAGGGCGCCACCCCCGATCCGACCCGTCCGCTGACCTTCAGCAGCTGACTGAGGGGGGCGTTGCCGTCCAGCACGGTCGACTGGGCCGCAGTGCTGGTGCCCGCACCGTTCCTTCCGGAGACGAGCTTGTTGACGGCCAGCGGCACCAGGATCATGGCAAGGACGACGACACCGATCAGGCCGACCGCAAGAGGACCCCTGGGCATGCGCCCCAGCGGGCCGCCCAGGGTACGTCGCCGCTGCGTCGGTTCCGGCTCCTGGGTTTCGGTGACCACCTCGTCGTGCCGGTGCCCAGGCTGATGAGGCAGATCGCGTCGATCAGCTCGTGCGGCCGGCATGTGCGCGCCGCGAGGATCATGGCTGCTACCCGGTATCTGAGGCTGTGGCTGAGGCTGTGGCTGAGGCTGTGGCTGCGGTTGCAGTTCAGTGCGCGGCGCCGGCGTGCCGGTTGCGGATCGGGTGCCGAGGGACGCAGTACCGGCGGGGCGAGTCTGAACAGCAGGATGGGACAGTGCCGGCAGGTCCTGGGTCGCCGCCTCCTGCTGGGCCTGCTGAGCACGTTCGAGCGCACGGCGCTGACGCCGTGTCAGGGGCATGCCCACTTCGGGATCCGGGGAGGAGGTAGTACTCATGTTGCGTCTTCCGTCTGTCGCCTTACCAGTGCCGTGAACCTCACTGTTCACACCCCGATGGGAAGGTCGGTTGCCGGGCGCTCCATACTCTCCAGGAGTGCATCGATGCGCTCGTCTACGGCACAGAAGGGATCACTCAGCGTAACAGGTGAGCAGACGCCGTCGTCGAGTCGAACCCCCACCCAGTCGACACTCACATCGCGGCGCAGGTCCTCAGCCCTGGCAACGACCGCGCCCCGTAGGCGCGCACGCGTGGTGGCCGGTGGGGTGTCCACCGCCCTCCGGCAAGTCTCTTCGTCAACGAATCGGCGCAGGAGCCCGGCACCTTCCAGCCGCTGTCGCAGTCCCCCACCGGCAGAGACGTCGTGGTAGGCCAGGGCCAAGCGCCTCACCCGGAAATCGGTCAGATCGGTATCGTGCCGCTGGCAGTAACGGGTCAGCAGCCGCTGCTTGACCGCCCAGTCCAGCTCCGTGTCCACGAGCTCGGACTGCTGCAGGCGCAGGGCCTGGAGTCCTCGTTCCCACAGATCCAGTGCGGCAGTGTGGAGAGCAGTGACCTCGATGTCCTGTGCGACGTGATCGCGGAGACGTCCCAGGTGCTCGGCCTGCATCTCCAACGGCGTGATGGTCCGCCCGTCGACTCGCTCCAGCAGCACCCCTCCACTCATGTCATGGCAGGTGTCGCGAATGGCCCTCATGGGATCGGCCAGGGCCAGGTCACCAAGGTCTCCCCCGTGCTCCAGGTAGTCCAGGAGCAGGTCCATGCCCGCCACCTTGAGCAGGGTGGAGCCCTGAGCGATGTTGGAGTCCCCGACGATGACATGCATGCGCCGGTAGCGCTCGGCATCGGCATGTGGTTCGTCCCGGGTGTTGATCAGCGGCCTGGCCCGGGTCGTGGCTGAGGAGACGGCATCCCACATCTGGTCGGCCCGCTGGGAGAAGACGTAGCCCCTGAGCCCGTCGCCCGCTGGACCGGTGTCCCCGTCGGCCGCGATATGGCCGGCGCCGACGAGGATCTGCCGGGTCACCAGGTGGGGTACGAGAGTGCGGGCATCGTTCCAGAAGTCTCCCCGACGACGCACGAGGTAGTTCTCATGGCACCCGAAGCCGTTGCCCTCGGCATCGCGGTTGTTCTTCAGCAGGTGGATCTGCCCGGCAACGCCCGTTGCGGCCAAGCGGGTGTTGGCCTGCTCGGCGAGATCGGCCATGACGAGCTCACCGGCGCGGTCCTGAGCGAGCACGTCCTCGAGGCGGTCGCACTCGGCGGTGGCGAACTCGGGGTGGGAGCCCACGTCCAGGTAGAGGCGAGCGCCCCCGCGAGTGAAGACGTTCGAGGAGCGAGAGCGCTGTACCACAGGTTCGAAGAGCTCACGAGCAGCGTGGTCGGCGTCCATGGGAGGAGGGCCGTCGGTGGTGGGGGCGCAGGTGATGCCGTACTCGGTCTCCACCCCGATGATGCGCCGCGCCAAAGGCCGTGAGCTGCTCATGCTCACTGGCCGCCCTTCTGAACGAAGCCCTGGACGAAGGCCGCGGCATTGGTCTCGATGACCGAGTCGATCTCATCGAGGATGCTGTCAACGTCACTGGCCTGCCCGGCCGACGCCGATGTCCCGGCGCCGATCGCCTGGTCAGAGTCCGCTGCGGTGGTCTCGACACCGCCGTGACGGACCTGCCCATGGGACTGACTGGCGTGCTGCGGCGTCATGTGCTGCTCCTTCACTCGTCCTGCCCAGCTGCGCACCGCTGGTGAGCGTGCTGTAAGGCTCAGTGTCTCTCAGGTTCCGCCCGGCGACCAATTTCCTCCAGGATGGTCGCCGTCTCATCGGGGCCGACGACCACGTCGTCGGGCAGGCGCAGACGCGCCAGCTCGGGGGCGCCCGGAACGTCGAGGAGGAGGCAGGTCCACGAGGCACCCACGATCTGCGGGTGGCGGCGGATGGCGGTTCCCCGGATGGCGGCACGTGTGCCCTCGGGTGGTGTGTCGGCCGCGCGCTGGATCTCTGCCTCGGAGGCCAACCGGTGGATCCTGCCGGCGGCGTCGAGCCTGTCGACGACGGATCGCCCCGGTCGTAGGTCGGCCCACTGGATGTCGAGAGCGGCCAGGCGGGGATCGTCCCAGCCGGTTCCCGACCTGCGGCGCAGTCCCTCACAGAGCTCGTACTTGGCGACCCACTCCACCATTTGGGCGGCCGGGCCGGATCCGTCGTGGCGCCACTGCTCCAGGGCGTCAAGGACCTGCCTCCACAGGGCCAGGGCGCGATGGGCCTGAGCGTTTTCCACACGTGTGACGGCTGGGCTGATGGCATCGAGGAAGGCGCGTTGAATCGCCAGGGCGGTCATGGACCCGGACTGGGTGCGCAGCTCGTGTGACAGGGAGGGGTCGTGGGAGAGCGCCCAGTGCTCCTCGACGGGGTCGCCGATGATGGTCAGGCGCCTGAGACGGGTCAGAGCCTCCGTGAACCGGTCGGAGCCCTCGGTGTACGCCTGCTCCAGGAACCACAGGAGCAGGTCGGTGGTGGCGATCTTGAGGTAGATGGGAACGTCGAAGCGGTTGGCGTCCCCGTTGATGACGTGAAGACGGCGCCAGCGGGCGTTGTCGGCGTGCGGCTCGTCGCGGGTGTTGATGATGGGGCGGTTGAAGGTGGTCTGCAGGCCGATCTCGGACTCGACGTAGTCGGCGCGCTGACTGATCTGGAATCCGGGGCGTTCACTGCGCTGTCCGATGCCGACCCGGCCGGAGCCTACGAGGACGGGCCTGGTGACGAGGAAAGGGGTGAGGACCTCGGCCAGCGCCTCGAAGGGCACGTCGCGCCGCACGAGGTAGTTCTCGTGGGAGCCGTAGGCCGCACCCTTGCCGTCCACATTGTTCTTGTACAGGACGATCTGCGCCGGCGCATCGGCGCTGCCTTCATCCAGGGCCGTCATGGCGCGCCGGGCGACCACCTCACCGGCACGATCCCAGATCAGGGCGTCGCGAGGGATGAGGACCTCGGGTGAGGAGTACTCGGGGTGGGCGTGATCCACGTAGAAGCGGGCGCCGTTGACCAGGACCGCCGTCGTGGCCCGGGGCAGGGCCGCCTCGGCGGCACTGGGGCGGGCGCGCGACCCCCAGGGAGCCGGCGGAACGTCACCTGACGGCGCCGGGCGTGCGGGGTCGTCGGTGAGCTGGCTGGGGTGGGCGGCGGAACGCCGAAGCCTGCCGCCACGCAGATCGGCCAGAGGATCCTCGCCCTCGTAGTCCCACCGCGCCGTGGGCACGCCGGCGCCGACGCTGTAGGCCTCCACCACCCGGGTGGACAGGACCACGGGGTTGGCGTAGGCGTCGCCCGGACGCAGGACCCCGAACTCGGTCTCCAGGCCGACGGGTCGCGTCACCGGGCCGGGCTGAAAGCCGACGTCGTTCATGTGCTCTCCTTGCCGAGTCTGCGCACGCTGAGGATCTGCGAGGCGCGGGTGCCGATGAGCCGAGCCCACCCCTCGGGGCTGGTGGCGCCAGTGATCTCCTCGTTCTGCCGCGCCTCGGTCTCGACGGCCAAGCAGAGCCTGGCTGCGCTCAGCCCGCCCGCTCCCCCGGCGAGCTCATCCTTGATGGAGGCGGTCTTGGCGCGCGAGACGATGGCGGCCAGCATGGCGCCACTGGTGAGGTCGGCCAGGTGAAGGACGCGGGTGGAGGTGCCGCCGGCCGCGTGGGCCTCGGTGATCTCCAGGACGGCGGTGGCGTCGTTGCGGGCGTAGAGGGCCTCGACGACGACGCGGCGCAAGGAGGCGGCGGTGGCCTCGTGGTCTCCCCCGTGGGCCGCGAGCTCGGCCGGGGCCAGGGGCAGGTCGGCGGTGAGGTGCCGGGCGAGGATCTCCTCGGCAGCGGCCGCATCGGGCCGGTTGATGCGGATCTTCACGTCCAGGCGCCCGGGGCGCAGGATGGCGGGGTCGATCATGTCCTCCCGGTTGGAGGCCCCGATGATGACGACGTTGCGCAGGGACTCCACGCCGTCGATCTCCGCCAGGACCTGGGGCACGATCATGGTCTCGACGTCGGAGGACACGCCGGTGCCACGGGTACGGAAGAGGGCCTCCATCTCGTCGAAGAAGATGACCACCGGCCGGTCCTCGGCAGCGGCCTTGCGGGCCTGGTCGAAGATGGCGCGGATCTGGCGCTCGGTCTCACCGACGAACTTGCTCAGCAGCTCAGGACCCTTGATGTTGAGGAACGCCGCCGAGCGCCCTGTGACGCCGCAGGCGCTGGGAGAGCCGGCCAGCGAGGTGGCCACGGCCTTGGCGATGAGGGTCTTGCCGCAGCCGGGCGGGCCGTAGAGCAGCAGCCCCTTGGGGGCGCGCAGGCCGTAGGTCCGGAAGAGCTCGGGGTGGGTGAAGGGCAGCTCGAGAGCATCGCGGATCTGCTCGATCTGCGGGCCCAGACCCCCGATGTCCGACCAGGAGACGTCGGGCGTCTCGGCGACGACCAGCTGCTCGACACTGGTGCGCTCAATGAGAGTCGTGGCGACGTCGGCGCGCAGGTCGGCGGCCAGGGTGTCGCCGGGCTTGAGCCCCTCGCCGGCCTCGGAGATGCGGCCAAGAGCCGAGGACAGGGTGAGGATCCGGGTGCCTCCTGCGCCGGTAGTCACCAGGACCCGGGCGTCATCGAGCCTCTCCTCCAGGGTGACGGCCTCACCGGTGCACGGCTCGGGGAGGGTGGCGACGACGAGCATCTGGTCGTTGACGGCCACGAGCCGCCCGACCTGCAGCTCGGTGTCATCGACGCCGGGGTGGACGTGCAGGAGCATCTGGCGGCCGGACAGGCTCACGGCGACCTCGCGGGGCCGGGCGGCATCGGCGGCATCGCCAGCGTCACCTACGGTGCCCCTTGTGCGGGGACGGCTGGTGAGCAGTCCTAGGGTGACCGGGGGGTGGGTGACGGCGTCGAGCTGTTGGCTGAGCTCGGTGATGCGCTCGCGGGCGGTGCCCAGAGCGGCCACCAGGCGCTCGTTCTTGGCCGCCAGGCTGACGGCCTGGGCGCGGGCCTCACGCAGCTGGTGGCTGGTGAAGTCCGCAGCAGGCATCCCCAGTGGCTGGGGTGTACCGGCGTCGGCGGCAGTCGTCTCAGACATGGTCAGTGCCGTCCTGGCTGTCATCTGCGCTCCCGCTGAGAACGGGTGTGGCGTCGGAGGGCTGCTTGGCCTGGCAGTCACGCAGAACGCGGCGGACCTTCTTGTCGGTGCTGGTGCGCTCCTTGACGTCGTCGGGCAGCCAGTAGCCGCCCTCGTCGTAGGCGCCGCGGGCGGGCGGGCGCTTGCGGGTCAGGGGCCGGGAGCCTGCGGCCAGGCGACGGGCGGTCAGCAGGAAGCCGGTGTGCGCCACCATGCGGTGGTCGGGGCGCACGGCGAGTCCGTCGACGTTCCAGGTGCGCACCATGGACTCCCAGGACTCGGGCTCGGTGAACAGGCCGCTGTGGCGCAGGGCCTCCACGGTGCGGGAGAGCTGGGTGACGGTGGCCACGTAGGCCAGGAAGAGTCCGCCCGGGGCCAGGGCTTGGGAAGCGGCCTCGACGTTCTCCCAGGGGGCGAGCATGTCCAGGACCACCCGGTCGATGCTGCCGGGTTCCACCCGGGCGGCGACGACGTCGGCGAAGTCCCCGGTGCGCAGCTCCCAGGCGGGATGGTGGCGGCCGAACCAGGCGTCGACGTTGGAGGCGGCGATCCGGGCGAAGTCCTCACGACGCTCGATGGACAGCAGGTGGCCGCCCTCCCCGATGGCGGAGAGCAGGTTCATGGTGAGGGCCCCCGAGCCGACGCCGGCCTCCAGGACGCGGGCGCCGGGGAAGATGTCGCCCAGGGCGATGACCTGACCGGAGTCCTTGGGGTAGACCACCTGCGCGCCGCGGGGCATGGACAGGACGTAGTCGGCCAGGAGCGGGCGCAGCAGGAGCAGCTCGTGGCCGGTGTCGGTCTCGATGACGCTGCCCTCGTCCATGCCGACGACGTCTCGGTGGTGGAAGGAGCCGCGCACGGACTGGAAGTAGCCGTGGGGGTCGAGCAGAAAGGTGTTCTTGCGGCCCTTGGTGTCGGTGACCTGGATGCGTTCGCCGTAGCGGAAGGGGCCACGGCGACCGGCCTGCCCCAGGATCTCCTGGGGAGCGGGGCGCTGGGAGGACTCCGTGGGTGAGTTCACCGTGTGCTCAGTCTGCTCGCTCATCAGGGCGAGTGTAGGACCCAGTGGGCGACCTCAGTGCGTCAGCACGACACTCGCCTCAGAGGTGTAAGGGAGGAAAGTGAGCGTCTCTTGGAGATAGAGCTCAATCGACTCGGCATCGTGTGAGAGATATCCGATGGAGAGGTCCTGACCGAGGTGCAGCTCGTAGTCGCCGCCCCGCGTGCTCAGCAGGACAGCGTCCTGAATGGCGGGAGCCCACAGGACCTCACCATCCAGGAGACGATCGATGTGCTTGCGGATGGGGTAACCGTCGTCAGTGGTCTCCGCGACGGCGGTCCACAGCTCGGCGGAGAGCAGGAGGGCGTAGGGGCCTTCGACTCCGGCGAGGCGGAGCTCCTTGAGGGCAGCAGCAACGGCGTCAGGAAGGTCCTTCGGCTGTGGGAGCGATACGGCAGGGTTGGAGCTTGAGGGAACCAGCCCCTCAATGCCCGCGCTCGCCAGCCCGTCGAAGACAATGCCGTCCTCGGCTCTGGCGATCTGAGCAACAGCGTCCTTCACGGGTTGCCAGTCGGAGTCCTGGGCTCCCCGGTCGACGGCGTCGACGGCCTCGCGACTGACCCGGAAGGGAACCCTCAGCTCGACGATCTGGCGGACCTGACGCTGGTGGGCCTGGACACCTTCGAAGGGGGTGTCCACGCGTACCTGGTGACCGGTGCGTACTGCCGCAAGGTCCTCTCCGTCGGGTCCGACCACGTCGACGACGCGTCGTCCAGCGATCCAGCGGATGAAGGTGCGTCGCGCCTCTTGGTCGATCTCACTCCAGGCGGCCTCGGAGATGGGGGCGAGCTGTCGATGCAGATTGTTCATACTCGGCCTTTCAGGTTTCCGATCCCAAGGGATCCGTCGGACGGTGCGGCAGTGGAACCCGCACCGTTGCTGTGGTCATCTGGTGTCTGGTCACGCGGCGCCTCAGACGATGCGTTGAGCCCTAGGTCCTTGGCGGCGCTCAGCTCAGTGGCAGGCTGGGTCGGGTCCTGCGGTCCGGCCTCAGGTCGGACAGAAGGCTTCGCGTACTGGTCGGCGTCGTCGAGGAAGGCGGCCGGCGGAGCGAAGAACAGGCATCCTGTCAGAGGCGTGGAGAAGTCGAGGATGCGGTCGTAGTTGCCCTCGGGCTCTCCCAGGAACATGCGCCGGAGCATGAGCTCGGTGACGCGTGGGTCTGCGGCGTAGCTCATGAAGAACGTGCCCTGCTCCCCGGAGGCCTCACCGAAGGCGAGATTGTCACGCACGATCTGGAGCTCGTTGCCGTCGGCGTCCTCAATGGTGTTCATGGTGACGTGGCTGTTGGTGGGCTGCTCGTCGTCAGGGAGCTGGGTGTCATCGAGCTTGGTGCGGCCGATGACGTGTTCCTGCTCCTCGACGTTCAATGAGTCCCAGGCGGTGAGGTTGTGGACGTACTTCTGCTCAATGATGTAGCTGCCGCCCGCCCAAGCACCCTCGTTGATGAGCGCGGCGGCAACGGCCGCCTGGCCCCGCGGGCTCTCAGTACCGTCGACGAAGCCCAGAGGGTCTCGATTATCGAGGTAGCGGAAGGCGTGAACCTCATCGTAGGTACTGACCGCAGAGCCCAGTCGGCGCATGATCTGGCGCGCCAGCTCGAAGCACATGTCGAGAGTTGAGGCGCGCAGGTGGAAGAACAGGTCTCCCGGCGTCGAGGGGGCACTGTGCTTTCCTCCCTGAAGTGCCTCGAAGTCGTGCAGATACTCAGGCCGAGGCACGTCGAAGAGACGGTCCCACATGCCTGCCCCAATACCGACGACGCAGCTGAGCATCGTCTCGGGGTAGCGGAAACCAACAGCCCGGGTCAGCCCGGACACATCGGTCAGCAGATCGATGACCGGGGACTCGCTCCCACTCCGTACGGTCACCGTGAGGAAGATCGATGCCTTGGCCGGCGAAGCCAGAATCTCTTGAGAGAGGTCCTGAGAGTTGACGTCGCTCATGGTTTCACCTTCAAAGATGACGCTGATACGGATGCCCAGAGGCACTTGATCCGATGCGAAGGTTATCATCCACAGCCCGTCCGGAACCGATGAGTGCCTGACAGATACCCAGCGTTTTCTCCTGCCAGCCACTGCCCCCTCGCAACATCCCGATATGGGACACGCCTCCTTCGTCACCATGATCGTGTGTCTGCGCAGATCACCGTCAGGCTTCCCGGCGACTTGGTCTCTTTTCTCGACGAGGCCGTCTCCGATGGACGGGTTTTGAGCCGCGCCGCGCTCGTGACTCAGGCACCTGAAAGAGAAATGCACCGGCAGGCAGCCGTCAACGGCGCGGGAGTCCTGGAGCGTCAAGGCATCTTCGATGAGCTCGACGAGCTGGTCATGGCCGGCCGGCGGGCGACAACGACCAGCTGGAGAGGCAGCATGTCGCGCATCGCCGGGTCGGTGAAGCGGTAGCCCTCCTCGCAGGGCCCCATGAGGTCGGGCCAGCGGCGCCAGGCACTCACACGGGTCTCGCTCACCTCCTCCAGGACGAGGCCCGCCCCCAGCAGCGCGGTAAGGATCTCCCCCACCGCGTGGTTCCACTGGTGGCTGCGGGTGTGGGCGATCGGCGCTGCGCCTTCGGGCGTCTCCACGTAGGAGCCTTCATTCTCCCAGGTCATGGGCTCGTGCCTCTGAAAGTAGGGCTCATGGAGGGTGAGCCCGTGGGAGGTGTCGTCTCCCACAGCCATGAAGGCGGGGTGGTCGTCACGCAGAATAAGGCGTCCGCCGGGGCGCAGCAGGCAGGCCACAACACGCGCCCAGGCGTCGATGTCAGGCAACCAGCACAGGACGCCCAGCGTGGTGTAGACCAGGTCGAAATCACCGGTCACAACCTCACGGGCCGCATAGACGTTGGCCTCGACCAGCTCGATGCGGGCCTCGGCCCGACGTGCCAGCTCCCGGGCCCGCTTCAACGAGCGCGGGGACATGTCGAGGCCGACGACGCGTCGCGCTCCCAGCCGGGCCAAGCTGATGGTATCGAGCCCCAGGTGGCACTGGAGATGGATGACGTCGAGGCCGCTTATGTCCCCCAGACGTCCCAGGTCATCGGTGACGTCTTTCGTGAGCGCTGTGGGCGAGGCGAGGAGCTCGGCGATGCCGTAGCCAGAGGCCTCGTGGAGGGCGGCGCGGTCGTCCCAGTTGGCGCGGTTGTCGGCGAAGTGGGAGCGGTGCGCGGCACTGGGGTCCAGCTGATTCGGCTCTATCATGACGTTAGCCTAGCCGGGCAGCTGATCGCTGTGGCCCCCGCGACTGCTCAGCGCGCGCCGGTGGGGACCGCGCCGGCCAGGCTCCCCGCCTCCACGAGCACCAGCCAGCGTGAGACCTCCCGGGCTCGTTTCATGGCATCGGCGGCCGCCTGGCCGGTCAGGTCGGTGGTCACCGCCGCGGCCGGCAGCACCGTGCAGACCTGCCTGGCGCTCACCCCGTTCACGGGGGCCGGGCTCGCTGCGTCCGACAGCCCGAGCTCCTTGAGGGATGCCTCATCGATCGTGCCCACCAGCTCGGGCCCGTCAGTGACGAGGACGAGTGCGGCTCCCTGGGCCAACGCTTCACGCACCTGGGACACAGGTGTGTCGGGGCCGACGACGCGCAGGGGTCTGGACAGCTCGCGCAGGTCCAGCTTCGAGGCGGCCCGGGCTCCTCCCCCGAGCTCGAGGACCTGCCAGCTGGAGGCCACGATCGACCAGCCCACCATGACAACCAGGATGAGGCTGAAGGCGTCGGGCTGGCGGCCGTCAAGCACGAGGGGGCGCAGGATCCACCACCACACGACACCGCCGACCACCGCCAGCCCGCCCCAGCCGGCCACTTTGAGACCGAGCCGACGATTACCGGTCACCTGGACCACGAGCGCGGCCAGGGCGTAGCCGCCGTCGAGGGGAAGACCCGGCAGGGCGTTGAAGACGGCCAGGGCCAGGTTGACCAGGGTCACGGCCCATATGGTGAAGGCGACGGGAACCGACAGACTCACGAAGTCCTGCACCACGGTTCCGATCAGCCACAGGAGCAGGTTGGTGGCCGGTCCTGACAGGGAGGTGACCAGGTCCTTCCACGCGGTCCACTCGCGTGCCGGCCCGAAGGAGGTGCGCCCGCCCCACAGGTAGAGCTCGTAACGGGTGGGGCGCCTGCCCATGAGAGTTCCGGACAGTCCGTGGGCCAGCTCGTGCAGCAGAACCGAGGCCGCAACGCCCAGGACCGTGGAGACCACCACCAGCAGCACCGTCGTGGTCCCGAAGGCGCCCAGGGCTGAGGAGACCAGCGGGTACCAGCTGCCGGCGATGAGCAGGCCGAGCAGGAGAGAGGTCGGCGAGATGACGACGGGGGCGCCGCCGACGCGGGCGATGACCCACTCGCCGGTGGATGTGGAGGCAGGCATGGGCGCGAGCCTAACGCCGTCGGCAGCGGGGCACCGCATCCACTCGGCGGCCACAGCCGCGGATGTCTCTCCCCACGGACGCAGCCTGTGGAGGAAGGCCGCTCCCTCCGTCCAGCTCCGACGCCGCCTCACCTCCTCACGGTAGCGTCATGCCCATGTCCCACGAGCCGCTCACCGCATCCAGCTCATCGCCCCAGACCGGCGTCAGGCCCACCGGTCCGGGTGCCAGTGGTCGTCCGGGGGGAGGCTCGGGCGGCGGACGCCGCGCGGCCCTGTCCCCCTCCCGGGCCAAGGACTTCATGCAGTGCCCGCTCATGTTTCGTCTGCGCACGGTCGACCGCCTCCCCGAGCCCGGTTCACTGGCCACGCACAAGGGCACCGTGGTCCACGGCGTGCTGGAGCGGCTTTACGATCTTCCGGCCTCGGATCGTCTCCCGGAGGCGGCCCTCGAGCTCCTGCCCGGCCAGTGGGCCTCCCACCGGGACAAGAACCCGGGGGTCATGGACCTGTTCGAGGACGCCGACCACGTGGAGACCTGGTTGGAGGAGGCCCGCGGACTCATTCGCACCTACTTCACCCTGGAGAACCCCCAGCGCCTGGAGCCGGCCGAGCGCGAGCTGTTCGTCCAGACCGAGACCGGTGGCGGCCTGCTCCTGCGGGGCTTCGTGGACCGTCTGGACGTGGCGCCCGACGGCGCCATGCGAGTGGTCGACTACAAGACCGGGCGCAGCCCCGGCACACGTTTCATGGAGGAGGCGCTGTTTCAGATGCGCTTCTACGCGCTGGTGCTGTGGCGTCTGCGCGGTCGGGCGCCGGCCCGTCTCCAGCTGGTCTACCTCAAGGACGGGCGGGTCCTGACTCATGACCCTCGCCTGGCCGAGCTGGAACGCACCGAGACGCGCCTGGCGCGCCTGTGGGACGAGGTCGAGGACTGCGCTCGCAGCGGCTCCTTCCGCCCCCACCGCTCCCGGCTGTGCGACTGGTGCGCCTTCCAGGCCCAGTGCCCGCTCTTCGGCGGCACCACGCCGCAGGTGCCCGATGACGGGATCGCCCGCCTCCTGACCGCACGCCGCTCCGCTGCCTGATCTCGGCCATTGTTCAGGAATTGCCACGGCCAGAGGCCGTCGATTACAGTCCGTGACGGCTGACAACCGTCGCCACGCACTTCCCAGATCCTCATGGAGAAGCACATGAACGTCGTCCAGGCCAACGCAGCCCGCACCGCCTCGCGCGGAGCCGGCATGTGTATGCGCTGCCTGGTTCGGGCGTTCTGAGGCGGTCTCAGACAGATCGTTCTCCCCGGCTCCCGGCGCCCCTGAGACGGCGTCCCATCAGCCACGTCCAGCCAGGCCTCCACCTCACTCCCCCACCGGATGACGTGGCCTGTCTCTGTCGTTCCACCTGTGCTGCGTCACCGGTCCCCACGCAGGCTGCTTGCACCTGACGCCAGCAGCCGGACAAGGACCGCACCGTGCCGTCACCCACCATCCTCACTGGGCTCATCGTTGGAGCCGTCCTCGGTTTCATCCTCCAACGGGGCCGTTTCTGCATCACCGGTGCCTTCCGGGACCTGTGGGTTTCCCGCTCCTGGCGCTGGTTCACAGCCTTCCTACTGGCCATCGCCGTTCAGGCGGTCGGAGTCGCCGTCCTGACCTCAGCAGGCTCCATCACCCCTGAGATCCCCAAGCTGTCGGTGGTTGCCACCGTTGTCGGTTCCTTCCTGTTCGGAGTCGGGATCGTCCTAGCCGGCGGCTGCGCCACCGGGACCTACTACCGCGCCGGCGAGGGCTTGGTCGGTTCCTGGTTCGCGCTCGTGACCTATGCCACCACGGCGGCTGCGTCGAGGACGGGACTCCTGTCGGGGGTGACGAACGGGGTCAAAGGACTGTGGGTCACCGACCTGACCACCATCCCGGCCACCATCGGTCTGCCGAGCTGGGGCGGCGTCGTCATCTTGGCCGGCATCACCGGGCTCGTTGTGCACCGCTTCATCGTTCTGGAGCGCAGCCGTCCCGCTCAGATCCAGCTGCCTGCCCAGCGCACGGGCCTGGCTCACCTGCTGCTGGAGAAGCAGTGGAACCCTCTGGCCACCGGATTCCTCGTGGGCGTCGTCGCCGTCATCGCCTGGCCCACATCCTGGGCCTCGGGGCGCCCGGACGGGCTGGGGATCACGACGCCGTCGTCGAACCTGGTGAACCTCATCGTCACCGGGGACGTCAAGCGACTTGACTGGGGCGTGCTCCTGGTCCTGGGCATCCTGCTCGGCTCCTACCTCGCTGCCAAGGCCTCTGGCGAGTTCCGCGTCCGCGTGCCCAGCGCCCAGGTCATCCAGCGCTCCATCGCCGGCGGTGTCCTCATGGGGATCGGCGCCGCCTGGGCCGGTGGCTGCTCCATCGGCAACGCCCTGGTGCAGACCTCGCTCCTGTCATGGCAGGGCTGGATCGCACTGGTCTTCCAGGTGCTGGGGGTCGGGGTGGCTGCCTGGTTCCTCCTCATCCGTCCCCGGCAGCGTCGTCGCGCCGAGCGGGCGGCCTCACGCGTGCCCGCCACCGTCTGAGGCCTCGTCAGAACCCCCGCAACCATCTCGCTGCCCCAACCCGCCCCTGAACCCTCATCACATCGCTTCAAGGAGTCACTCATGCGCACTGTTCTGGAGACCACCGGTCAGGTCTGCCCCTTCCCCGTCATCGAGGCCGAAGAGGCCATGGAGGAGCTCAGCGTCGGCGACGAGCTCGTCATCGGCTTCGACTGCACCCAGGGGACTCAGACGCTGCCCGCCTGGGCCGCCGACAACGGCTACACCGTCACCGAGTTCGAGCGCACCGGCGACGCGGCCTGGACTATCACCGTACGCAAGTAGGTCGAGCCGCTACGGTTAGGCCTATGGAGCACAGGAGACTCGGCCGGACCGGCCTGCGTGTGTCCTCCGTGGGCCTGGGCACGATGACCTGGGGCCGGGACACCGACGAGCTCGAGGCCAAGGAACAGCTCGACATCTTCCTCGATGCCGGGGGCACGCTCGTGGACACCGCCGCCTCCTACGGCGAGGGCGTCAGCGAGGAGGTGATCGGCACGCTCCTGCGCGAGCACGTGGATCGCCAGGACCTCGTCCTGGTCTCCAAGGCCGGGGTGCGCACCTGGCGAACCGGGGAGCGCTCCTCGGTGGCTGACGCCTCCCGCGGCTCGCTGCTGGACACGCTCGACACTAGCCTGGCCCGCCTGGGCACCGACCACCTGGACCTCCTACTGGTCCAGGTACCCGATCCCAGCACTTCCCTGGAGGAGACGGCCCACGCCCTGAGCCTGGCCGTCTCCTCCGGGCGAACCCGGTACGTGGGCATCGCCAACCACCCCGCCTGGGCATCGGTGCGCATGCATGACCTGCTCAACGAGTGCGGCCGGGGCCCGGGGCTGGCGGCCGTCGAGGTGGAGCACTCGCTGCTCTCCCGGGGCATCGAGCGCGAGCTGAGGCCCGCCTCGCAGGCCCTGGGCTTCGGCATCCTGGGGTACGCGCCCCTGGGAAGGGGCGTGCTCACCGGCAAGTACCGGGCGACGATTCCACCGGACTCACGGGCCGCCTCCCCTCACCTGCGCTCCTATGTGTCGCCCTACCTGGGCGAGGCGCACCGGGGTGTGGTTGAGGCCGTGGCCACTGCCGCCTCGGGCCTGGACCGTAAGCCGGCCGAGGTCGCGCTCGCCTGGGCCCGCGACGCCCCCGGGATCAGCTCAACCATTGTGGGGGCCCGCACTCCGGCCCAGCTCCAGGGCGTGCTGTCGGCCGACGACCTGGAGCTTCCGGTGCAGATCCGCCACGCCCTGGACGAGGTCACCTCCATCCAGCTCGGCTACCCCGAGCGCTTCTGAGCCGCGAGGCAACACGGGGGCCGCACACATCGTGTGCGGTCCCCGCTGCTGAAAGCAGGAGTAACCGAGAGGACCTCAGTCAGTCCTCGTCGTCATAGTCCTCATCATCGTCATCATCGCTGTCGTCGTAGTCGTCGTCATCCTCGTCGTACTCGCCGTCGTCATAGTCCTCCTCATCGTCATCGTCGTCCTCATCGTCGCCATCGGAGTCGAAGGCCTCGAAGGGCAGCTCGATGCCGTATGCGGTGAACAGCGAGTCGTCGTAGGTGAAGAAGGCGTCCTGGAGGGCGTTCTCGGCCGCGACCACGGCCGGGGAGAGCTCGTCACCGGTCGCGGCAGCATCCAGGTGCGCCTCGAAGGCGGCAATGAGTCGGTTGAGCGCGGACCGCGGATCGTTCGTCATGTGGGACACACTACCGGCTATCCCCCGCGCAGCGCACAGGCGGACGGCGTTGCCCAGCAGCGTCGCGCCCGGTCGTACCCGATCAGGCCTCCGACTCGACTCCCAGCTCCTGACGGATGAAGCCCAGGAAGAGGTCCTCCCCCTTGAGCTTGCTGGTCTCCTCAGGGCCGACGACCACACGCACGCCGTCATGCAGGATCTGGGAGGCACCGCCGTCGGGCCCCAGGGGCAGGATGATCCGCTCGGTTCCGGGCGTGTAGGTCGCAGAGGGCTCACGGCCAGCGATGATGTCGGCGATGTTGCTGGCGACGACTCGGGCATGGGCACGGGCGGCGTCGGCACGCTTGGACTCACGCACGTCGGTGATGTCTCCGATGGCCCAGACACCGGGGTGGTCCACCACGCGCAGGTACTCGTCGACGCGGATCGTGCCGTCGTAGTGGCGCACCTCGTCGTAGTCCTCACCGAGGAATCCGGTGGCGGCCGCTGAGCCGTAAGCGCGGAACCACATGTCGGCCTCAAGCTGGCGCCCGCCTTGGGTGGTGACCCGGAAGGGTGAGAGCACGCCGACATCGACCGGGGGCAGGAAGCTGAGGGAGTCACCGGTGAGGATCTCCACCCCCCGCTGGGTGAGCTGGTCGGAGATGGCCTCGCGGATCTCCGGCTTGTAGTCGCCGGCGGGCAGGATCCTGTCGGCGGCCTCCAACATGGTCACCTTGACCTTCGGGAAAGCCGAGGTAATCTCACCGGCCAGCTCGACACCGACGGCGCCGCCGCCCACGATGAGCACTCGTGAGGACTGCTCGAGGTTGGCGTGAACGCGCTCAATACGGGCCTTGGCGATGACCGAGGAGGACTCCATGTGCTTGGCGGGGAAGGGGTAGGCGGTCCCGGTGGCCAGCACCAGGTAGTCGGCCTCGATCGGTCCGTGACCGGAGACCTCAACGGTGGTGCCTCGCACCGTCAGCACCGTTCCGTGAACGACGCGCCCGTTGGTGAGGAGCTTGTCGTAGGGCAGGAAGATCTTCTCCGCCCAGTCACGGTCGACCGCCGCGCGCAGCGCCGCGGCGTGGCTGACGAAGGTGTCCTTCTGCTCCACGAGGGTGACCTCGGCGACGTCGTCGAGGGCCTTGGCAGCAGTGATACCACCGTATCCACCGCCGACGATGGTGACGCGAGCCATATTATGTTCCTTCCGGTGATGAGAGGGTGAAGATGCGAACTGCGTCCATCAGGCCAGTCCGCGACGTCGAAGAAGAGGCAGGATGCCGGGGTCGCGTCCGGTGAAGGCGCGGTAGGAGACCAGAGGGTCTCGACAGTCGCCGCGGGAGAGGAACTCGCGGCGGAAGATCTCTCCGGCCTGGCGGTTCAGGCCGAGGTCGCCGTCGATCGCACCATCGGTGGTGAACCACTCGACGGCATCGGCGTCCATGACCTCGCTCCAGATATAGGCGTAGTAGGCGGCGCTGTAGCCCCCGGCGAAGACGTGGGAGAAGTAGGTGGCGCGGTAGCGGGGAGGCACGAGCGCGTCATCGACTCCGGCCCGGGCCAGGGCCCGGTGCTCGAAGTCCTCCACCTCATCAATGCGCGTCGGGACCTCGCCAGAGGGCAGGGTGTGCCAGGCCTGGTCGAGCAGGGCCGCCCCCAGGTACTCGGTGGTGGCGTAGCCCTGACCGAAGGCGCCCTGGCCTCGTAGCTGCTCGGCGAGCTCAGGCGGGAGAGGCTCGCCGGTGTCCACGTGGCGCGCGTAGGAGGCCAGCACCTCGGGGTGAAGCGCCCACTTCTCGTTGAGCTGGCTGGGAAACTCGACGACGTCGCGGGGCACGGCCGTTCCGGAGGCCGAGGGGTAACGGGCCTGGGAGAGCAGGGCGTGCAGAGCGTGCCCGAACTCATGGAAGCAGGTGATGACCTCGTCCCAGGTCAGCAGGGCCGGACCGGAGGTGGGCTGCTCGATATTGCAGCAGTTGATGACGACTGGTTTGCGGCCGGTGAGCGTTGAGCCGGTGACGAGGCTGTCCATCCAGGCGCCGCCGGACTTGCCCGCCCGGGCGTAGTAGTCGCCGACGAACAGGCCCAGGACCGGCGCCTGGGAGTCCTCGCCGTCGCGCACCTCCCAGACCTTCACGCCCGGGGCGTACATGTGCTCGGCCAGGTCCTCGCGCTCGTGGAAGGTGATGCCGTAGAGGCGGTTGGCGGCATAGAAGACGCCCTTGGTGACCACGCTCCACAGCTCCAGGTAGGGGGCCAGGACCTCGTCGTCGACGCCGAAGCGCTCCTTGCGCTCAGCGGCCTCGTAGAGGGGCCAGTCGGCGGGCCCGAAGGTCTCACCGGCCTGGGTCTGCGGGTCCAGGTCCATGCGGGCGGCATAGACTCGCGCGTCTGCGCGGGCGTTGTCCATGGCCGGCGGAGTGAGTCGGCCGAGCAGCTCTGAAACCGCCTCGGTGGTGCGGGCGGCCGACTCCGCGGCCACGAGGGCGGCGTGGTGCGGGAAGCCCAGGAGGGCGGCCCGTTCGGCGCGCAGCCGGGCGAGCTCCAGAACGATGCCGCGGGTGTCACCGAGGGTGTCCTGCTTTCCCAGTCCTCGGCTCATGGACGTCTCCAGCAGAGCGAGCCTGGCGCCGTGGGGCCGGGTGGTGGCCAGGGCCGGCGGCACCGTGACGTTAGTGACCCCGGCGGCGTGCATGGCCTCGGTGACCAGGACGGAGAAGCGCGTCTTGAGCGCGTTGACGCGGGCGTTGATCTCCTTGAGCCTGTGCGTGTCCGCCTCGTCCAGGCCGACGCCGTTGCGTTCGAACTCCTCGACGGTCAGGCGGATGAGGCGGGCGGCCTCGGCGTCGATGACGGTGCCGTCAGCGTCGCGCGCGGTCTGCCCCTCAGGGGCTTGGGTCACCATCTCATCGAGGACCTTGAAGCGACGGTAAAGACGGGAGTCGAGGTGATAGGCGTCGGAGTGGGCCGCCTGCTCAGGGGCCAGGGCCTCCTCGAGCTCGTCGAGGTCCGGGCAGTCGGTGGCGGAGGTCAGAGCGTCCAGCACCGTCAGCGCCCGCTCCAGCAGCTCACCGGATCGCTCCAAAGCATCGACGGTGTTGGCGATCGTGGGCTGGTCCTCGTTGGTGGCGATCGCCTCCCACTCCCGGCGCTCAGCAGCCATCCCGGCACGGATGGCCGGTTCGATGTCGGCGTGGTCCACGGCCGTGAAGCCGGGCAGGCCAAGGTCGAGCGGCCACGGCTTGGCGAAGACGTTCGACTCCGGGAGGTCAGTGCCGTCAGTGGTCTCGCTCATGGGCCCATCGTGCCATGCACTGATGGTCTTCTCGTTCACAACAGGCCATCAATTCTAGGACTATGGTCGCACTGGGCGTAGCCTGATGGGGTCACTCGAATCCAGGATCTCCAGGGAGAGACGCATGAATGTCGCAGAACAACTCGTGGCCCAGCTTGTCGATGCCGGTGTCCACAGGATATACGGCATCGTAGGGGACTCCCTCAATCCGATCGTCAACGCCGTCCGTAAGACTGGCGGTTCCGCCAAGGGTGGGATCGACTGGGTCCATGTACGCCATGAGGAGGCCGCTGCCTTCGCTGCTGCAGCAGAGGCGCAGCTGACCGGCGAGCTCTCCGTGTGCGCCGGCTCCTGCGGTCCGGGCAACCTTCACCTGATTAACGGCCTGTACGACGCACAGCGCTCGGGCGCCCCGGTGCTGGCGATCGCCTCGCACATCCCCAGCGTCCAGATTGGCCAGTCCTACTTCCAGGAGACCCACCCGGATCGCCTGTTCAACGAGTGCTCGGTCTACTCGGAGCTCATCTCCACCCCCAAGCAGGCCCCTCGTGTCGTCAACGCCGCAATCCGCCACGCTGTCAGCCTGAGCGGCGTGAGCGTGATCTCATTGCCGGGAGATGTCTCCGATGAGAAGGCCACTGCCGCCATCCCTGAGTATTCCAAGGCCAGACCAGCCACCCTGTCGCCCAACCCTGCTGACGTGGCCGAGGTGTCCGCCTTACTCAACAAATCCCGGAAGGTGGCGATCTTCGCCGGTGCCGGCGTCAAGGGCGCTCATGACGAAGTCATCGCACTGGCCGACCTGCTCAAAGCACCAATCGGTCATTCGCTGCGCGGCAAGGACTTCATCCAGTATGACAATCCCTACGACGTCGGTATGACGGGCCTCCTGGGATACGGGGCCGCCGCCGAGGGCATGAAGGATGCCGACGTACTGCTCCTACTGGGAACCGACTTCCCTTACGATCAGTTCCTACCGGACACCGTGACGGTCCAGGTGGACAATCACGCTGAGAAGCTGGGGCGGCGCACCGACGTCTCTCACCCGATTCACTCAGACGTCATCCCGTTCATCGAGGCTCTCATTCCGCATATTAAGAAACGCCGCTCCGACGCTTTTCTCAAGGCTCAGCTCAAGAAGCATGCCAAGATCATGAAGGCACCCATTGGCGCCTATACGCGCAAGGCGGACAGGATCAAACCCATTCACCCCGAGTATGCCGCCCACGTGCTCAACGAGGTCGCCGCCAGGGACGCGATCTTCACTGCGGACACCGGAATGTGCAACGTGTGGACCGCACGCTACATCGACCCGCTGGGTACGCGCCGCCTCATCGGCTCCTTCCTGCACGGATCCATGGCAAACGCCCTCCCCCATGCCATCGGCGCACAGGTCTCCCACCCCCATCGCCAGGTGATATCCGTGTCCGGCGACGGCGGCCTGTCCATGCTCATGGGAGAACTCGTGACCGCCCGTATGCACAACCTGCCGATCAAGGTCGTGGTCTTCAACAACTCGACCCTGGGTATGGTGAAGCTCGAGATGCTGGTCAATGGTCTGCCCGACTTCGGCACTGATGTCCACGACGTCAACTACGCCGGAGTAGCACAGTCGATCGGTTTCCATGCCGAACGCGTTGACGATCCACGAGACTTGCGCAAAGCTTTTCAGAAGGCCTTCGACTTCAATGGCCCAGCACTGGTCGAGGTCATCACCGACCCCAACGCTCTGTCGCTTCCTCCGGAGATCACGGGTGAGCAGCTGATCGGCTTCGCCACAGCAATGAGCAAGATCGTCCTTAATCGCGGTGCGGGTGAGGCCGTGAGCATGGCGACATCGAACATGCGTAATATTCCCCGCTTCTAGGGGAGCCTGTCACTGCCGTCCGCCATCGCCGGCCTCACCGCGAGCCAGGGACACGATGAGGTCGGCGATGGCGGGCTCATCGGGGCCCTGCCTGTCAGTGTCGAAGGCGCGGTTGGCCCACCATCCGTCCACGGCCAGCAGCGCCACGCGTTGCATGGCACTGAGCTCACGGATCTCACCCAGCCACTCCCGGCGCAGCGTGTTCCAGGTCTCCTTGAGCATCTCCGCCTCCGGCGTGGCCGAGAGTATGAAACTGACCTCTCCAGGGAGGATCTCGCCGTCGAGGACGGAGCGCGCCAGGGCCTCGATGCGCTCGGCCCGGCTCGCCTCCTCCAGCGGCTTGCCCAGTGCTTCCAGCGCCGCAGCCCGCCATCGTTCCTGGAAGGCCGCGGCGATGCCCTCCAGGAGATCGGTCTTGGTGCGGAAGTGGTAGATGACTCCGCCTCGGGTCAGTCCGACGTGCTCGGCCAGGGCATCGAAGGTGAGGGCATCGAAGCCGTCACGGTGGGCCAGCTCGAGCGCCCCGGTGATGATGCGGTCGCGTTTCGAGGGTCTCATGGGGTCTCCTCACTCGTCTCGCTCGTGGCCGGAACATGGCGTGCGGCCATGACGCCCGCGCCCAGGAGGACGACGGCGGCGATGATCGCCGTGACCTGCATGGCGCGGGTGAACGCCTCTCGGGCCTGAACCATCAGCTCGGCCTGCCCGGGGTCGCCCAGGTCGATGGCACCAGCCAGGGTGGCCAGGGACTGCTCGGCGGCCTCTGCCGCCCGCCGCGGAAGACTGGAGGGAACCCGCCCGAGCAGCAGCCGGTAGCCGACATCCTGAATCGTACCGAGCACCGCGATGCCCAGGGCGACGCCCAGCTCAAGACCGGTCTCGGAGATGGCCGAGGCCGCTCCGGACCGGTCCGCCGGCACCGCCCCCAGGACTGCTCCGGTGGAGACCGTGAAGGCCAGGCCGATGCCTGCGCCGATGATGAGCAGGCCGGCGCAGATGACGACGATTCCACCGTAGGACTCCCCCAGCGCGACGACAATCAGTCCCACCGCGGCCATGAGCAGGCCGCTTCCGAGCGCCCGGCCATTGCCGAGCCGGCGTACCACCGCGGTGACGACCGCGACGACGACGAAGGAGGCCAGTGACGAGGGCAGCTCGGTCAGGCCCGCTCGGAGCGTGGAGTAGCCCCGAACGAGCTGGAGGTACTGGGAGAAGAAGTACAGCAGGCCGGCCAACGCGAAGATCGCCAGGACTGTGGCCGCAATCGCCCAGGTGAATGCGGGTCGTCTGAAGAGCTCGACGTCGATCAGCGGCGTGGCCAGCGTGCGCTGACGCCTGATGAACAGCCATCCGGCGGCCAGGCCGCCCGCCAGTGCTGCTACTGCGATGACGGTGAGGCCGTCGTGCGCGAAGAACTTGACGGCGTAGGTGATCGGCACGATGGCCAGGACCGACAGGACCGCGGAGGCCAGGTCCACCGGGGCTCCCTGGTCGTTCTTGGACTCCGGTAGGACCCACAGGCCCGTGACGATGACGGCCGCCATGACGGGAACGTTAATGAGGAAGACGCTGCCCCACCAGTAGCGTTCGAGCAGGACTCCACCGACCAGGGGTCCCAAGGCGGTACCACCCGAGCTGCCAGCCGACCAGATGGCGATGGCGGTGGTGCGGTGGCGGGCGTCGGGGAAGATGTTGCGGATGAGGGACAGGGTGGAGGGCATGATCGTGGCGCCGCCGACGCCCAGCAGGGCTCGAGCGGCGATGAGGGTTCCCGCGCTGGGCGCGAAGTCCAGGAGTACGAGTCACACCCAGAACTATACTTTACGTGCAGTATAGTTATGGCTGTGTCGACGGTCTCTTCTCAGCGCAGGCGGCGACTGCGCAGCACCGCCTCCACGTTCGGAGGGAAGTAGTCCGGCCCCTTGAGGACCTTGCCGTCCTCGCGGTAGACCGGCTTGCCGTCGGCACCCAGCTTGGACATGTTGGAGCGCTGCACCTCGGCGAGCACGGACGCCAGGTCGATCCCGGTCTCCAGGGCCATGCCGTAGATGACGTAGATGAGGTCCGCCAGGGCGTCGGCGGTCTCGACGGTGTCGCGAGCGCCGTCGTCGGCGGCCACGGCGCGGCGGTAGCTCGACTCGATCTCGGCGCGTGCGGCCTGCCCGTAGACGGCGCCGACGAGCTCGGAGAACTCCTCGGCGATGAGACTCATGCGCATGTCGAGGCTCTCGCGCTCGAGACTGGCGCCGTCGGTCTGGATGGGAAGTCCGTAGACGTGGTGGAAGCGCCGCACCAGGGCCTCGGGGTCGTCGCCCTCCCGCTCTCCGACGCCGTCGTGCGCTACGAGGGGAAGGACGTCGTCTGTCTCGACAGGGCCGTCCCAGGGAGCTCGCGGCTCGCGCGGGTCCTCGGGCAGCAGGGTGGCGATCCAGCCGTCATGGAGCCGACCGTCGTTGGGCAGGAAGCGGCGCACTCGCCCTTCCCGCTGGAAGCCGAGGGACCAGGCGACCTTCCAGGAGCCCCAGTTGGGTACCGGCCCGTGGCTCGTCTCGTGGATGTTGCAGCGCCACCTCAGCGCGGACAGGGCCAGGGGGCCGTTCGGGTCGAAGGCCGTATCGATGAGGGCAGCGACGGCACGGGTCATGGTGCCGCGCCCGCGCGCCGCAGCAGCGAGCCAGTAGCCGACCTCGCCGGTCCGAGCGTTCTCAGGGCCACTCAGGGTGATGCCAAGCATGCCCACTAGGTCCGGAGAGGCACCGGCATCGGCCTCGCGGATCGCCCAGGTGAACTCGCGTCCCTCGCTCCAGCCCTTGGCCACGACCTGCTCGACGAAGAACTGCGCGTCACTGCGCTGATAGTTGCGAGGGACGAAGGTCCACTCCTGAATGTCCGCGTCCTGGCAGATCTCGGTGATGCGGTCGAGGTCGTCGCCGGTCGGGACCGACAGGACCAGTGCGGGCAGGTCGCCGTCAGCAGCAACGGTCATCTCAAAGGAGTCCATGGAGGCCGATGCTAACGCCTCTGCCTCGCCTCACTCGTGAGGAGCCGCCCGAATTCCTCTCCCGGGTCATTTCATGGGCCTATGCTCGAGGATGATGTCCCCCAACGAGAAGAGCCTGAGTGACTACCGCCCCCACGCCTGAGAGCCGCCGCCATGGTCCCGCTATTCCCCGCTGGATGCTGCCCTCGGTGCGAGTATGCAGACGCGGCGATGTCATCACGGTCGAGCAGCGGGTCCCCGCCCGCGTGGAGAGCATGCACACGAGAAGCACCTTCGACTCAGCTCATCGCGGCTACGTGGAGCACCATGACATTCCGAGCTTCGAGTCTGGCCTGGGGTCTCCGACCGGCCTTGCGCTCGTCAAGGAACGTTTGTCCATTCCGGCTAGTGCCGCAAGTGAGCAGCAGGTGCGGCAAGCCGTAGACCACGCTATCGCCGCCTACGACCCGGGCACGGCGGCGCTGTCCGTTCAGCTCAGTGGGGGCATGCTGCTGCGACTGCTGCAGACCGCCGCCTCACTGGGACTGGCGGGAATCGGCCTGTACCTCGCCATCTCCTTCCACCGAAGCCCCTCCATCGCACCCCCGGGCGATCCTTTCGCCGGTATCCAGAAGGTCTTCACAGTTCTTCCCAGCATCTTCGCCCTCGTGACACTCGCCATCGCGGTCACCTGCGCTCGCGGCGCATGGGCCCTGCGCACTCCGAGGTTCGTGGCCGAGGAGCAGTGGGGGCTGTTGCGTCAGACCCTGACCCAGCTGGCGGGGCAGGAGCCCGGCTCATCACGCCCCCTGGACATTGAGGCGGGCCAGCGCCGGGATCTCATCACTCACCCGAACGGAGTCTCCCTCACGCGTAGCGTCACCCGTGACGGGCGCATGGGTCCCCCATGGCCGGATGCCTACGACGTCGCCAAGCGCGTCAGGCAGGGGCGGCGCGCCCTGGCCGGCATGACCGTCTTCGCCTCAGTCTTCCTGCTCGTAGGGCTTTTGATCTTCCTACTGTTCATCGCGGCCGGGCAGCTCACACTCATTCCCCTGCTCTTCGGCGTCAGCGTCTTCGGCGCGATCGTCTCCCACACCTCCAAGCGGTGCGACCGTCTCCTCGTGTCTTATCCCAGCACGATGCCCGGAGGGGAGGAGCCGCGAGAGATCGGCTGGGAGGATGTCGACACCGCCTCCTTGCCCGCGTGGTGCGATGCGCGCCGGCGCGAGCGCTACTGGAACCTTGCTGCGATCGTGTTCCTGGTTGAGTTCGTCGTGGCTGTTCTCGCCATATTCGCCTCTGTGATGCTGAATCAGACTACGTTCTCGACCGGCTCCTCCTCGCAGGAGGCCCACACCCACGCACTGATATGGAACTCGGTCCTTGCACTGGTTGTCATCGCTGCGGCACTCGCCACCGTTGTGATTGGCAGGCAGTGGATTCAGAAGAAGGACAGCGAGCTGCGCCATCAGGCAGGACTGCTCTGAGTCCTCGCGGGCCTACGGTGCAGGACCGGCCAGCAGGTGACCATGATGAGGCCACCCAGTAGGCCGTAGGCCAGAGCCACCCACAGTCCGTGAACGTCAGCCAGCCGGCCGACAAGCGGCGGTGCCAGGAGGCCCGCCAGGCGGGCCAGCCAGGACACGATGGTCAGTCCCCGTCCAGGAGGAAGCCCGTCAACGTCGTCGGCGGCGGAGTAGGTCACGGGGACGGCGACGGCGCATCCCGCACCGGAGATCGCCATCCCCAGCAGCGTCCCGGGAACGGAGGAGACCAGGAGGGCGACACTCATTCCGAGGGTGACCAGCGCTCCGCCCGAGGCGATCACGGCTCGCTGGCCGACAGCGTCGATGATGCGGTCGCCCACCAGACGCCCCACGATCATCGTTCCTTGAAGGGCAACCAGCCCCAGCCCGACGCGACCGGCGCTGGCGCCCTGTTCCGACAGGAGCAGGGAGGACCAGTTCATGGCGACGTCCTCAGGGAACATCGAGGCGGCGCACAGCAGCCCGACGACGAGGAGCACGAGTACCGTGACCGGCCGGGTGCGACGAGCCGAGGCCACCGGCCCCGCCTCGGCACCAGCGTCGAGCGCCTTGTTCTGGTCGGGGGCGCGATCAGCGCGGTCGTGGCCGGGCAGGAACCAGCCGGCGAGCAGGGGGCCTATCGAGAGGACGAGCAGCACCACCGCCGTCAGCACCATGTGAGTTCCCAACCCCACTCCGGCTCCCGCCATGGCCTGCCCCATGGCGGCTCCCAGGACCGCCCCCAGTGACCACGAGGCATGGAAGCTCGTCACGATGGAGGTGCCCCAACGGCGCTGAACCCGCAGCCCGTGTGCGTTCTGCGCGACATCGACAATGGAGTCCGTCCCGCCCACGACCAGCAGGCAGACCGCCAGGACGATCCACGAACGGGCCAGGCCCGCTCCAAGGAGAGCCAGGGCCACCACGAGCATGCCCAGGCTGGCGACCTTGGCCGAGGTCAGGCGGGAGATGAGCCATGACGCGGCCAGCCCCGCCACGAGAGCGCCGACGCTGGCTGCGGCCACCGCCTGCCCGAAGGCGCTCTTGCTCAGCCCCAGCGTCGCCACGATCTGTGGGAAACGCGGCACCAAATTGGCGAATCCCAGGCCATTGGCCAGAAACACTAGACAGACCCCGGCGCGCGCACGTAACAGCTCAGGACTGCGCCGCGCATCAGGAGGACTGCTCAGTGGGGTGGCGGAATGCATGACGGCCCACTCTACCGAGGAGGGTATCCTGTGACCCGACATAGGGAGTACTTCCCACCGCACCTGGAAGGGGCCAACGTGACGAGCCCTCCCCTCTGCCCTTAGGCTGTGACTCGTATGCCGATCTGACACCAGAAAGCGCATCAGCCCGGGTGCTCTCAGCCATGACCGCGCCCGTCACTCCCTGCCCCGTCTTACATGGAGGATTCATGTCCTACGGAACCGGCCCCGCACCCTACGGCGGCCAGGCACCATACGGCGGTCCCATGCCCTATCCCGGCGGCCCCGCCCCCTACGGCGCACCCAACCAGTTCGGACAGTTCGGGCCCCCGCCTCTGACACCCGACATCGCCCCACTGCCTGGTGCGAGCTTCGGTGAGGCCGTCAAGCGCTACTTCCAGCGCTACGCCCAGTTCCGCGGCTATGCGTCCCGCTCCGAGTACTGGTGGGTTGTACTCTTCAACAGCCTTGTTGTGATGGGTCTCTACTTCCTGCTGTTCATGGTCATTGGCCTTGGTGGGGCGTTGGGTGGTTCCTCAGACGATGTCGGGACTGGTACCGGTATCGGGATGATCGTCGTCATGCTTCTCTACTTTGCCTATGCGATAGCTATATTCATCCCGAGCCTGGCCATCGCGGTACGGCGCCTGCACGACAATGGAAAGTCGGGGCTCTGGTTGCTCATCGCTTTCGTTCCTGGCGGCTCAATAGTGCTCCTGGTCTTCTTCTGCTTGGAGTCCCGCCCCGACCTCTACCGCCCTGAGTGGAGCTAAGCGAAGCTCCCTGAGGGACAACGCATGATCCCCGGAACCTTCTGGTTCCGGGGATCATCTATTGGTGGTGTCCGAGGGGGGACTTGAACCCCCACGCCCGTTTAATAAGGCACTAGCACCTCAAGCTAGCGCGTCTACCTATTCCGCCACTCGGACTTGTGCTGTCTCCTCCGCCTTTCAGCGGCTTGGCCAGGACCTCGCCCTGGCGACGCAGAGAAACTTAGCATGACGGCCACCGAGGCCACCAAGCCACGTTCAAGTGCTTCCCATCACACTGCGGTGCTCTCGACGCTCAAGGTCACCTGCATGGACCAGCTCACCCCGGGCTCGATGGTGGGTGCGTGCTCTCGCACCGCCCCACTTTCGACGCACACCATGGCAGGGAACTCGTCGTCGGCCATGTCCGGCAGCGGGGCGCTGTACGTGGACCAGGGGTTCCACACGATCGTTGAGGGCGCGTTGCGCTTGTCGATGCCGATGGTGCGCTGATGCCCAGGATCAGTGACGGTGATCGGCTCGGCGGAGTCATAGATGCGGTCCACGGGGCCGCCGATCGTCACATCGCCTTCCTGGACGTGGCGGGCCTCCTGGGGACTGCGAGCCAGGTTGTCGCTGTAGGGGGTGCCTGCGAGCCCGCTGATGCGGCTGGCGGTGACGTCGTGGACTGAGAGATAGGTGTGGGCGGCCGCCTCCACCGTGCGAGGCTCGGTCCCCTCGTTGCGCAGGCTAAGTCCCAGGCGCAGAGTCTCACCGACCTCGACCTCGTAGAGCGCTGTCAGGCGGTCACGACTGACGCTGAGAAGAGCTCGGACACCGCCGCCGTCGGTGGCGGTCACCGTTAGCAGCCGCCAGGGGGCGATGCGGGCCCACCCGTGCTTCGGTACGGCGTCGCCGTTGATGCCGACGCCGAACTCCGGTAGGCACAGGGGGATTCCTCCACGGATGGCGGTGGCGCCGTCGAAGACCGCCTGCCGTGAGGTGAAAATGACCTCTGAGGCGCCGCGCGGGACCCAGGAGGTCACGGTAGCGCCGTGAAGGTAGATCTCCGCCGCTCCGGCCGGGGCGTCAATAAGAAGCCTCTGCTGCCCTCCCCGTCCTGGCCCTAACGCAGCGGAGCGGGGCAGACGCATCTGGTTCATCACGGCGGGGTGCGTCGGATTGCCGACATTCGGGGCGGTCATGGGGCCACGCTAGTAGGCTGGACGTGTTTCGTCAGCCCGTTATCCAGCGAAGGACTGATCGTTCACCCCATGGCAACAAACAGCTCTCCGTCACAAGAGCCGACTCAGGACGCGTCGGCCGAAGTCCCCAAGTCCTCCCAGAACCCCGACTCCCTCCAGACGGCTCAAGAACGTGACTCGGAGAAGAGGTCCACCCGAGAGATCCTCAGCAGCAGTGGCCTGCTGAGTCGGCTCAAGGGCGCCCGTACGGCGCTGGACCGGGGGATCGACTGGGCGGAGAGACGCAGGCAGGCTGACCGCGACTACCAGTTGCACTGGGAGTCGGACCCGGAGGAGGAGGCGACCAGGCCGGTCTCTCCCCCGGTATCCACCACCCATGTGCGCGTGGCCCCCTCGGTCTCCTTCCCCGAGACGGTCACGACCCGTTCCTCAGTCATGGACTCCCTGCCCTCCTGGCTGGTGCGAGGCGGCATGGGGGCCTGGCTGGGACTGGGCATCATCATTGTCATCGGCCTTGTCTTCTATGCCACCTCGCAGGTGATCCCGGTCTTCATCGGCCTGTTCATGGCACTGGTGTTCACTTCGATCCTCCAGCCGATGGTCAACCTCTTCGCCAGGATCATGCCCCGATACCCGGCGACCTTCCTGGCGCTGCTCGCCACCATCGGTGCGATCGCCGGGCTGGTCACGTACGTGGTCACCTCGGTCACCAGCCAGTGGAGCTCCTTGGCATCCCAGTTCGGTGATGGCCTCAACACCATCATGGACTTCCTGGAGAAGGGGCCGTTGCACCTGACGCAGCAGCAGATCTATCACCAGCTCCAGCTCTGGCTGCGCCAGGGGCAGCACTATCTGCAGTCCAACGCCCCGTCCCTGGCCTCGGAGCTGCTGTCCAACGCCAGTGCGGTCGTTGATGTGCTCACGGTCCTGGCCCTGGCACTGTTCGTCACGATCTTCTTCCTGGCCTCCGGGGGCAGGATGTGGCGCTGGTTCCTCAACGAGCTGCCTGCCACGATGCGGGAGTCGACCCACCGGGCCGCGGGCGCCGGCTGGTACACCTTCGCCGGTTACGCCCGCGGCACCGTGCTGGTGGCGCTCACCGACGCCATCATGGCCGGGATCTTCCTCCAGCTGGTAGGGATCCCGTTGGCGGCCCCCCTGGCGGTGCTTGTGTTCATCGGTGCTTTCATTCCGATCATCGGCGCACCTCTGGCGATGCTTGTGGCCATGGTGGTGGCCCTGGCCTCCGGCGGCTTCGTCACCATGATTGTTGTCGGCGTGGGAGTGGCCGGGATCGGCCAGATCGAGGGGCACATCCTCCAGCCCCTCATCATGGGACGTCAGGTCTCTCTGCACCCTGTGGTGGTGATCATCGGTGTCGCCCTGGGGACCTACGCCGCCGGCCTGCTCGGCGCGATCGTCGCGGTCCCGCTGATCAGTGTGCTCTGGTCCGTCTACTCCGAGCTGCACACCAAGGACGCCCCGGTCACGGGTGAGCTGCCCGCCTACTCCTCCCGCAAGGAGTGAGAGGCGCCGCTCTCAGCACCAGTCCCGGCTGCCGGTACTCGGGACCCCAGGAAGGACCTGGAGACGATCCGCCATGAGTGCGATGACTCCGTCGCCCTTCTCAACGGTGCCGCGCACGATGAGGGCGACGGCGCGTCTGCCGATGCTGCGGTAGCGACGCCACATGCCGGCTCGGCAGACGACGTTGAGCAGACCAGTCTCATCCTCCAGGTTGAGGAAGATCATGCCGGAAGCCGTGTGGGGGCGCTGCCGGTGGGTGACGACGCCGGCGACCCGCACCCGGCTCCCATGCTCCTGATCTGCCAGGTCGGCTGTGCTCAGCACGCCGTCGGCGGCCAGTGAGGGGCGCAGCAACCTCAGGGGCGAGCCCTGCGTGGACACTCCGGTCAGGCTCAGGTCGGCGGCCTGGCGCTCGCGGTCAGTCATGGTCGGCAGGGTCGGGGCCTGCGCACCGACAGCAGTTCCCGGAAGCGTGGGCTGGCACCACGCGCCCCGCCCCTGCCGGGAGGCGACACGACGTCGGCCGTGCTCATCGGAGAGGACTCCGGCAGCCCACAGGGCCTGACGGCGCTCCACACCTAGACTGTCCAGGGCTCCTGAGACCGCCAGCGACTCAAGGCGGGAGCGGCTCAGACTCACGCGTCGCGCAAGATCAGCCAGGTCCCGGTAGGGGCCGTGGGCACGGCGCTCGGTGACGATGGCCTGCGCGGCCCGCTCCCCCAGCCCCTTGATGGGGGCCAGGCCCAGGCTCACTGCGAGGTCGTCGTGGACGTCCAGAGCAGACGGGGCGGCAGGATGGGGCCTCAACGGCTCCCACTGGTCTGATCCGCCGGTATCCCGGTGGTCCTCCCGCCGCTCGACGGTGGCCTGAGCCAGTGAGCGGTTGACGTCCGCGGACAGGACGCGCACACCGTGACGGCGAGCGTCGGCAACCAGGGACTGCGGGGACCAGAAGCCCATGGGCTGGGCGGCTAGGACCCCGGCATAGAAGTCCTCAGGCTTGCGTGCCTTGAGCCAGGCCGAGGCGTAGACCAGGTAGGCGAAGGAGAAGGCGTGGGACTCGGGGAAGCCGAACTCGGCGAAAGACCTCAGCTTGCTGTAGATCGTCTCCGCGGTGGGTGCGTCGATGCCCCGGGACCTCATTCCGGCCACGAGCTTGTCGCGGAGGGCGTCCATGCGCTCGATGGATCGTTTGGCCCCCATGGCCTGACGCAGGGTGTCGGCCTCGGCGGGGCTGAACCCCGCGGCGTCGACGGCGATCTGCATGAGCTGCTCCTGGAAGAGCGGCACTCCCAGAGTCTTGGTCAGGGCGGGCTTGAGGGACTCATGCAGGTAGGTGACCTCCTCACGCTTCAGCCGGCGGCGGATGTAGGGGCTGACGGCGTCGCCCTGGATGGGGCCGGGGCGGATGAGGGCGACCTCGACGACGATGTCGTAGAAGGTCTGGGGGCGGAGTCGGGGCAGGGTGGCCATCTGGGCACGCGACTCGACCTGGAAGACCCCGACCGTGTCCGCGGCCGTGAGCAGCCGGTAGACGGCCGGGTCCTCCTCGGGCAGGGTGTGCAGCCCCCAGGGACGGCCGGACTGGGAGGTGCGCAGCTCTCCTTCCGTCACGGAGTCGGGAACGGTCTGTCCCCGCTGTGCCAGTGTGGTGAAGGCCAGTCGCAGTGCGGTGAGCGCCCCCAGGCCCAGGAGGTCGAACTTGACCAGGCCGGCCTCGGCGCAGTCGTCCTTGTCCCACTGGAGGACCGAGCGGTTGTCCATGGCGGCCCAGCGCACCGGGCAGACCTCGGTGACAGGGCGGCCGCACAGGACCATGCCTCCGGGGTGGACCCCCAGGTGGCGGGGCAGTCGCAGCAGCTTCTCCGCGATGTCGAGGACTGGCTCGGGGACCTCGTCGCTCTGCCCGGTCAGTCCTCCGGGGCGCACCGAGGTCCACCGCTCCATCTGTTTGGCCCAGGCGTCCTGCACGCCGGCGGGGTGGCCGAGAGCTCGGGCGGCGTCACGGACTGCGGATCGGGGGCGGTAGGAGATGACGTTGGCGACCTGGGCGGCACGTTCTCTGCCGTAGCGGGAGTAGACGTGTTGGATGACCTCTTCGCGGCGGCAGGCCTCGATGTCGAGGTCGATGTCGGGGTAGCCGGCTCGCCCTGGGGACAGGAAGCGCTCGAAGAGCATCTGGTGCCTGACGGCGTCGACGGCTGTGATGCCCAGGGCGTAGCAGACTGCGGAGTTGGCCGCCGAGCCTCTCCCCTGGCACAGGATTCCCGACTGTGCGCAGAACTCGACGATGGCGTGCACGATGAGGAAGTAGCCGGGGAATCCCAGGGACTCGATGACCTCGAGCTCGTGGTTGAGCACCTCCCAGGCCCGGGGGTGCTCCTGCGGGGTGCCGTAGCGGCGGGTGGCGCCTTGGCGGGTGAGCTCACGCAACCAGCTGGCAGGTGTGTGGCCCTCCGGGACATCGGCGTCGGGGAGGTCGGGGGCGATGAGGGACAGGTCGAAGGCGAGGTCTGCGGCGAGCTCGGCGGCCAGGTCGACGGCGTCGGGGCGGCGTCGGTGGAGCCGTGCCATGTCCTGGGCTCCTCGCAGCCAGCGGCCGATGGCGGGCAGGTGACCGCGGGCACCCTCCAGGTCGGTGACCAGGCGGGTTGAGGTGAGCACGTCGGCGAGTCGGGCGTCGGTGGGGCGGGCGCAGCGCACTGCACCGGTGGCCACGAGGGGCAGCCGGTGGTCGTGGGCCAGCCGGGTCAGGGCATCGGTGAGGGCGGCGTCGGTGGGGCCTCCGTCCAGGGTGATCTCGACGGCCAGCCCCACAGCGGCGTCTCCCTCCACCTGTGTGTCACCGGTGGTGGTGCTGGTTGGGCGGCCACGGTCGGGAGCGGCGAAGAGCTCGGTAAGGCGGCCCAGGCAGGCATCTGCCGCCGCCAGGTCCCAGGTTCCGGGCCGGTGGGGGTCTCCCAGGGCTCGGCGCAGAGGACCGTTGGAGGTGCCAGTGAGGACGAGGCAGGTTCCGCAGGCTCCCCCGGTATGGCTGGTGGGGGCGGCGCGAAGGGCCGAGGCGAGAGTGGGCAGGTCATGGGCGGGTTCTCGGCGTTCTCCGGCATCCAGGTTGTGCTGTGAGATGGCCGAGACCAGTCGGTGGTAGCCGACGGGGCTGCGAGCCAGGACGGGCAGGTGGGAGCCGTCGGCCAGGGTGAGCTCGGTGCCGTGAATGGTGGGCAGGCCGTGGGCGCGGCCTGCTTGGGCATGCTTGACGATGCCGGGCACGCCGTCGTGATCGGTCAGGGCGAGGGCCTCCAGACCGAGCTCGACGGCGGCCGAGACCAGGTCGTCGGGCTCATTGGCCCCGTCGAGGAAGGAGTAGGCGGAGTGGGCGTGGAGCTCGGCATAGCGGTGTCGACTGATCATGTCTGTCCGTGGCACCTGATGGTTCAGAAGGGTGGGGCTTGGTCGATGAGGGGTGCG
>NZ_KV810969.1:64154-101574 GCF_001812965.1 Actinomyces sp. HMSC075C01 | reverse complement strand
TCGTCCTACGAGCGCGGTGTCACGAACGGCGACTTTTCAGACATACCCCAGGCCGACGACCATCGCACCCGGCCACGTATACGCAGGCCAGAGCCATACAGGCAGGGGCACGCCAACCGATGGACGCCCTAAAAGTCGCCAAACGTGACACCCAGACCCCACAGCACACCGCCGAGGCCCCACTCAGCCCGCCCGATGCCTAGTGCACGCGTTCGTAGGGTAGGTCGCCAGTTCGTACCCCTAACCCCCGAACACGCAAGCTAACCTACGAACGCACCAGCTATGACATGGACGGCAGGGGCTTGGGAAATTGAGTGGGCGGTGGCGCGCACTGCCCCGGACACCTCTCGGAGGTGGATCCCGGCCGTCCACCGCACTTCACATCCGAGCACCTCAGCTCACGCGATGTGAGTAATCATCATGACACTGACGCATGATCCCCCACGGCATATCCCCGCGCTCAGGGGCAAGCCCATCTTCGCAGCCGACACGTTCCTCCCCACTATCCACGCATCCCAATCAGCAACCCCACTCAGTTCCGAATGGCGGCGCGCCTGGCTCCTACGACCGCTGTCCCCATCGCCACTGACCCGATGAGCAGGCTGAGGCCGACGATCATCAGCCAGCGTCCCGGGAACTGGTGAGCAACGCTCATCCAGCCCCAGGGCGCCAGCCGCCACAACCAGGTGGCCGCCATGACGTCGTTACCGCCGATGAGCAGCCCCATGACGACCAGGATGATGTTGAGGACGATCGCCACGACGATCCGGGTACTCAAAGCCACCGCCAGGCTGACGGTCGCGATCATGAATGCCACGGCCGGCATTACCATGAGCCCGTAGACCGGGCCGGTCACTGCCGGCAGGTTCGGGTCGGTGCGGGTCAGAGTGTCGCCCAGGACCGTCACGATCCAGGAGACGACCAGGACCGGGATGAGGAAGAGAGCGCTGAGAACCGTCGTCGAAACCAGAATCCCGCATGCCCCCCGGCGAGTGATGAGGGTGCGCCAGGCCGGCTGGAGACGCCCCCACACCGTGATGCCGGTGATGGCCGCGGCGACAGGCACACCAACGAGCTCGAGGAGGATCTGACCATAGTCTGGCGGGTAAGCGAGGCGGATAGCCCCCAGGCAGGCGAGCAGCAGGGCCGCCAGGACTACCCACACGATCCAGGGCAGCACGCCGGCCATTGCCAGCACGGTACTGCGCGTCCCAGGAATACGGGCCATACGGGTGGCGGGCGTGGCGCGGAACGCCGGGGTGCCGCGGGGCGGCGACAGCGGAGCCTGCGCCAAGGCCTGATCCGAGCTAGCCCCCGGTAGCACGCCGTCATCGAGGTCCCTGCCGGGAAGCAGCCGGCTGAGCCAGGAAACCAACGAAGTCGAGGACCCGGCGCCACCAGGAGCGCCGCAGAGAAAGGCCAGTCCGACGCCGATCAGGGTCAGGCCGGACGTCAGCAGGAACCCGGGCAGGAGCGAGTATCCCCACACCGGTGAGCCCTCCTCGAGCAGGACGGAGTTGCCGTGCACGCCCAGCAGGGGCAACGGGACTCTCGCCGTCCAGGCCCACGGGAGCATCCACCAGTCGCTCCGCTCGGCCTGGACCACGCCCGCTACGGACCAGACGAAGCCGAGGACAGGAGCGACCCCTACGGAAACAACTCGCAGCACGTGGAAGGCTGCCATGCCCCAGGCGCAGGCCCCGGTGACGACGATCCACATGTAGGTGGCGAACAGCAAGTACCGGTCCCAAGGACCCCAGCCGTTGCCGACGATCAGGGCGTGCCCCACCACCGGGGCAACCAGCGCCACCTGGCAGACCAGCGCGGACAGGCTCAGGACCACGAGGCGGGCACCCGCCACCCGGCGCGGCGCGACGGCACGCCACGCCGTCCCACCCTGACGCCACCGCTGCTCACGCCACTGAGCCATCGCCCCGGTCAGCAGCCCCAGAGGCACCGCGAAGCCCCCGGCATACATGTGCATCCATGCCAGAGCATTGCCGTTCCACTGGAGCTCCGTAACCACTCCTGAGGAGATCGAGGCATTCGCCAGGATGATGGTGTGAACGGTGAAGATGAGAGTCGCCCCGATCACGCCCCAGGTGAAGGTGCGCCGACTGCGGGTGACCTCGGCACGCACCAGGTCCCACAGGCCTACTCTCACCTTTGCCGTCCCCTGTGCCTTCACTCGGGTCTGCGGCTGCACAACGGAACTCATGCGCGCACCCCCGTCCCGGCGGGGCGTCCGTTTCCGGTGACTGCCGCCAGGAATGCCGCCTCCATGGCCCGCTCGTCATCGGCGTCGGCGAAGTCGGCCAGCGGCCCCTCGTAGACGAGGCGTCCGGTCGCCAGGACCCCGACGTCGTCACTCATGCGGGCGATCTCCCCGAGCTGGTGGCTGGAGACAACGACAGTGCGTCCCTCGTCAGCCAGGTTCCGCACGAGATCGCGCAGCTCGATAATGCCCTGAGGATCCAGTCCGTTCTGGGGCTCGTCGAGGATGAGGACCTCCGGGTCGGTCAGAAGTGCCATAGCCAGGGACAGACGCACCTTCATGCCCGTGGAGAAGGAGCCGGCACGCTTTCTGCCGACTCCAGCCAGCCCGACACGCTCCAGGAGCGGGGCGATGGCCTGCGGAGAGGTACCGGTCAGACGGCAGTGGACGAGCAGGTTGCGTTGCGCGGACAGCTGGGGGAAAAGGGCGGGGCCGTTAATGGAGGCCCCCACCTGGGCCAGGCTGCGACGGGAGAAGGGAGCCCCCTGGATCTCCACACGCCCGGCGTCGGGTGTGAGAAGCCCCAGGGCGATGTTGAAGGCGGTCGACTTGCCCGCCCCGTTGAGACCGAGCAGCCCGTAGACGCGACCGGGATAGGCTGACAGGTCCAGATCGGTGAGGACCTTCTGGCGGCCGAAGGACTTCGAGACCCCCGTCAGTCTCAGCCCGGGGGTGTGACCGGCGCCGTGGGTGGGGGAGGGGTGAGGTGATGCTGTTGCGGTGGCTGTCATGGCCCCATACTCGTGCGCACCAGTACCTCAACGAATCCCCACCAGGGACACAGTCCGTACCCGCTCCCACAACCCCGTCTCCTCCCTGGGGAGGAGAGCTACCGCGGCTGGACGAGCCCAGTGGTCAGCGCGTAGATGACGAGCTCGACCCGATTGCGGCAGCCCGTCTTGCCCAGGATCGTCTTGACATGGGACTTGACCGTCGACTCAGCGACATGGAGCCGCTCACCGATCCGGGCGTTACTCAGCCCCTGGCACACCAACGCGAGTACGGCGTCCTCCCGACCGGTAAGCGCCTCGTAAGGCCCCGACGGCGCCCCCACAACGGGCACGGCCCCATCGGTCGGTACCGACGGGGAGGCCGACGACGGCGGGGCACCAGGTCCGGTACCTGCATCAAGGTGCGCCAGAACGGTTCCGGTGACGGCCGGATCCAGCCAGGACCCTCCGCCGGCGACGACACGGATCGCCTCCAGCAGCGTCGTCGGCTCGGCGTCCTTGAGGAGGAAACCGTGGGCGCCGGCACCCAGGGCCGCCAGGACGAGATCCTCATCATCAAAAGTGGTCAGAACCAGGACCCGCAACGAGGCAGTGGCCGGTGCGGCACGCAGCTCGCGAATGGCACTGATGCCGTCCAGGACCGGCATCCGCAGATCCATGAGCACCAGATCGGCCTCTCCGCGGGAACCGGAGGCTCGAGTGGTCAAGCCGTCGATGGCCTGACGCCCGTTGACGGCCTCCAGAACCACCTCCATGTCGGGCTGTGCGGCCACGAGAGCACTGAAGGCACTGACCAGCAGCGGCTGATCGTCGACAACAGCCACCCTGATAACACCGGTCGTCCTGGTCGTCATCTGCAGTCTCCTGATCCTGTCTCGTCGGCCGTCATGGCGCTCGCGGGCAGCTCGAGCGGCGCCACCGGGAAGTCGACATCAATGGTGAAGAAGCTGTGGTCGCCGTCGTTGTGGACGCCGTGGGCCATGGTTCCGCCCACGAGCCTGAGTCGCTCCTCGAGGCCGACGAGCCCGCTGCCGCCGAAGGGGGAGTGCTCTGCGACGTCCGGCACCGGGTTGGCGACGTGGAGGTGGCAGGAGTCCTGCGAGAGTGTCAGGATCAGCTCGATTTGGCCGGTTCCGTGCTTGACGGCGTTGGTGAGGGTCTCTCCTACGAGACGCACGAGGGTGAGGCGTTGTATCGCAGACCACGCCGAGTTGCACCGTTCCAGGACCTCCGGTTCGGGAAGCACGGCGCTGATCCGGCTCCCCGAGCTGCGGGTAGTCTCGATGAGGGCCGGGATGGTCCGTAGGTCCGCCAAGGGAGTGATCTCGCCGGTGTCGGAGCGCAGCACGGAGACGAGCTGGCGTACGGAGGCCAGGGAGGCATCAGCCGTGTCACGCACCGTGGCCAGGGTGCTGCGCAGCCGTTCCTCGCCTCCCAGGGCCAGGCCGGTGGCGGCCTGCACCTTGATCGTGGTGAGGCTGTGGCCCACGAGGTCGTGGAGCTCTCGGGCCAGGCTGAGGCGCTCGGCCGCAACCGCCTGGGCCGCGGCGATGCCGACGTCGAGGGCCTGGCTCTCGGCGATCCGGCGCCGGGAGGAGGCCAGCAGGTAGGTGAGCACCACTGCACCGACGAAGACCAGGCTGGTGAGTGTGCGGGCGACCAGGATGGCTCCGGTCCCACCGCCGCTTGTCGCCGAGTCGACATCTGATTCGTGGGGCCGGATGTACGAGGCCAAAGTGACGGGGTTGACCAGGGCGCCGGCCAGAGCCAGCAGGAGCGCCGCCGTGCCCCACCGCCGGTCGGGCTCCCAGCGGGTGACGGTGTAGAGACTGGTGATGGCCGTGGCGATGATCGGGTTGAGGCCGAGGTTGACGGGGGAGAGGACCACGAGGACTGCGTAGGCCGCCAGCAGGGCGTAGGTCGCGATGAAGGAGACACGCAGGAGGCGCAACCGTCCGAACTGCGTCAGCGCCAACGCCAGGCACAGGACGAGGTCCGCAACATAGACCGCATAGCCGCCGTAGCGCAGGATGAACGTGACCGACTCCAGAGCGAAGGCGAGGAAGACGGCCCCCAGGGCGAGATCCATGACCGGGATCGAGTACCGCGACCAGCGACCTCCTCGCCCCGGCACCATGCGATGACGGGCCTGCCAGTCGTAGGCCGCTGACAGACTCCCTGTCGTCGGCAGCGCCGCGCCGCGGGCTGCCGCCCCTAATCGGCCGTCTCGATCAGCCATGTGCCGTTCCTTCGTCCAGGACCCGCCGTGCGTGGCGCCCGGCAGCCGCTGCGGCGATGAAGGCGGCCGCGTCCTCATCCAAACCTCGTCGCATGGTGGACAGTCTCACTGCGGTCTGCGCCTCCGCCTGTCGCAGCAGCTCCAGGAGCCCTTCAGCGGGGACCTCAACGAGTCGGTGCTGCCCGGCGCCCGGCCGGGGGCCGCACAGGGACTCGGCCTCCTGACGCACCTGCGCCCCCAGCGGCCCCTTCAGGTCGGGGACGACGACGTCGGCCCCCGCCAGCGCGACCCTCCCGTACGCCGTCATCGAGTGGTGAGACACGCCCCGGTGGCGGGCGCGGGCATCGGCCTGGGAGACACGTAGGCAGGCCACCGGGTGTCCGCCCAGCGTGGCGATGGCGTTGATCGCGTCCCCGCAGGCCACACCGGAGAAGCCCCAGGGCGTCTCGGTGCCCAGGTTCCCGGGCCCCTGGATGACGATGGCGGCGTCGGCGTGCAGGACGTGTCGTGCCGCCAGGAGCGCGTTGTGGACGCTGACCGCCTCGATGTCGCCACCCCAGGCCTGACCGGCCGTGATGGTCCCGGACAGCCACCCGGCCTGGCTCAGGGAGGCGACGACTCGTGAGTAGGCCAGGGGCAGTGCCCCGCCGTCGGTCATGATGTAGACGACGCGCGGTTGCTCCTCACCGCTGGGGGAGCGCAGCCCGGCGAGCACCGCCGGCAGGCTCGAGTGCAGGTCGGCCACCACCACCGGCATCCCCTCCAGGTCGAGGCTGCCGATCGGCTGGGACAGCAGGCCGTGGTGGGCCGTGGCCTGCTCGTCGACACCGGTGACCATGACCTGGTCCGGCATGTAGCGGGCCTTGACGAGGTGCCCCTCACGCGGCGGATCGGGGGGCAGGACGTCCAGGCGAGAGCTGACCATGGCGTGCCCACCCGTACCCAGGGCACGGTCGAGGGCCGAGACCTCCAGCCTCACCCGCTCGGCGACGTCGGGCAGCCCGGTGAGGGCCTCGTAGGCGACCGCACGGACCCGCTGACCGGGCAGCAGGCCATCCGCATTACTCGGGGCCCCGACGATCTCCACGTCCAGCTCGGCGCAGGATCGCCCCGCGGGTCCCCATGCCGTCCTGGTCCCGGTCACTACGCCGTCGCGCCACATCATGGCGGCAGACTATCCGGGCGCGCGCGTCACCAGCCGCAGGCCACCGGATTCTCCTAGGCTGGGGCACCGTGAGCCAGCCGACCCGTAGCACCGAGGAGCGCCTGGTGAGCCTTCTGCTCACCTTGCGCAACACCACCACCGGGCTCAGTGCCGAGGAGCTGGTGGCCAGTGTGCCGGGATACGGCTTGGCGGACCCCTCCACGAATCCACTCTCGGCGCGCCGCAAGTTCGAGCGGGACAAGGACACGCTGCGCGAGCTCGGTATCGAGGTGACCACCACCGGGCGCCCCGAGGAGCCCCGGTACCGGGTCATCGAGGAGGACTACACCCTGCCCGCGCTGCACCTGAGCGCCGAGCAGGCCGCCTGCCTGAGCCTGGCCGCCTCCGCCTGGCGCGACGGTGATCTTCCCGCCACGGCCCGGCGGGCGCTGACCAAGCTGCGCGCCGTCAGTGAGGGACCGACCGGGGGCAGCTCCGCCAGCCTGCCGGTCCTCACCGCGGACCTGTCCGGCGACGAGATCCCTGAGGAGCTCATCACCGCGGTCGACGAGCGCCGCCTGGTCACCTTCGACTACGTCTCGGCCCGCTCGGGCAGCACCCGGGCCCGCACTGTCGAGCCGCACCACCTGCGCCTGGCCGAGGGCGCCTGGTACCTCGACGCCGTCGAGCCCACAGGCGCCCACGGCCCAGACGACAGCAGGGAACCGGAGGGTCCGGCAGGAACCGCGGTCAGGCTGCTGACCTTCCGCCTGGCCCGCATCACCGGGTCAGTTACCGTGCACGGGAGCCCGAAAGCCTTCACCCGGCTTCCAGCCAAGGCGCCCAGTCACCGGCGCGCACTGCTCGCCGCTCTGCCGGGGCGGGCTCTGGGACTGCGTCTGGCCGGGGCCCACCTCGATCCGGATCAGGCTCCTCCGGTCGGCCTGCCTGCGCACCTGGAGGGCCGTGATCTCATCGCCGTCGAGTACGAGGATCCCTTCTCCTTCGCCGGAACCGTGGCCGCTCTTGGTGACGCCGTCGTCGTCCTCGCCCCTGACTCCTTGCGCCAGGCGGTCCTGTCCCACCTGCGAGGTGCCGCCGGGCTCACGGCACCGGAGGGGGAGTGACCATGGCGCGCGTATCCGCCTCCGACCAGCTCACGCGGCTGCTCGCCCTGCCCGCCTGGGTTGCGGAGCACCCCGGCGTGACTCTCACGGAGGCCGCCAAGCACTTCGGCGTCAGCCCGGCCGTCATTGAGCGCGACGTCAACACGCTGTGGGTCTCCGGTTTGCCCGGTGGCATGCACGGGGACCTCGTGGACTTCGACGCCGCGGACTTCGAGGCCGGGCGCCTGCGCCTGTCCGAGCCGCTGGGGCTGGACCGCCCGGTTCGCCTCACCCGGCAGGAGGCGATCTCTCTGCTCATGGCGCTCAGGGTGCTCGCCGA
The DNA here is from genome assembly GCF_001812965.1 of Actinomyces sp. HMSC075C01. Taxonomy (NCBI): domain Bacteria; kingdom Bacillati; phylum Actinomycetota; class Actinomycetes; order Actinomycetales; family Actinomycetaceae; genus Actinomyces; species Actinomyces sp. HMSC075C01. The sequence continues at coordinate 93,739 of NZ_KV810969.1, read as the reverse complement.
CCTCCTGGCCGACGACGAAGCCTCCGCACCCGTGATCGCCTCCACCCAGCAGGCGGTGACCGCCCTGCTCAGCTCAGGCGCCTCCGCCGATGGCACCGACGCGCACGTCGATCCGGGAACCGTCACCCCCATCGCCCCGGACCCCGCGCACACCGGACGTTCCGGCCATACGTCCCGGATCCTGGCCGCCGTGCGCTCCGCTCTGCGCGACAGGCGCCGCCTCCACCTGGTCTATGTCTCCGCCACCGACACCCCCTCGGAGCGAGACGTCGATCCCATCACACTGGAAAGTGATGGATCACATATGACGCTGGTGGGCTGGTGCCTCAGCGCCAAGGCCGAGCGCAGCTTCCGCCTGGACCGGATCACCTCGGCAGAGGCGCTCGACACCCCGTCCGTACGGCACCGCGCCTCACGCAGAAGGAACCAGCCCAAGGCCGACCACTGCGCGGGGACCAGGCCTCGCGCCACGCTGGTTCTGCAGCCGACGGGCCGCTGGCTCGCCGAGCAGGTCCCGTGCCTCTCCCAGGAGGAGACCGTGGACGGCCACCTCAGGGTCGTCGTCGAGGGACGCGACCGCGCCTGGCTCATCGGCCTGGTCCTCTCCGCGGGGCGTCATCTCATTGCGGTAGAGCCCCCGGATCTCGCCCAGGAGGCCGCAACAGCAGCCACACAGGCTCTGGCCGCATATCACTGCTGAACCCTGCCCCGTCCGCCTTGGGGAGAACCATCAGGACCCTCGTTCTGAGGCGCCCGCCCGGGAGGCTACACTCAGCCCGTATCGATAGCCCCTACCACAAGGAGCAGCGCCGTGAACCTCTTTAAGCCGTCGCACATCATCTTCCTGCTCATCGTCGTCATCCTGCTGTTCGGCTACAGGAAGCTGCCTGACATCGCCCGCAGCGTGGGCCAGTCCATGAAGGTCTTCAAGAAGGAGGTCAAGGAGCTGCGCGACGACGACTCCAAGGACTCCCAGGCTCAGATTCAGCAGCCGCAGGAGGGCACTTACTACACCGAGCCCACCCAGTCCGGCCAGACCGCTCAGAGCACCGAGGGCTCATCCCAGAAGTGATGTCATCCGGCCAGAGCCGGTGACCTGCAGACGAAGGAGGCCGCGGTGCCCAAGCTCCCTCAGATCAAGCGATCGAGGCGCAAGGACAACCCCGAGGCGCGCATGTCCATCGGGGACCACCTGCGCGAGCTGCGCCAACGTCTCTTCGTCTCCGCCGCGGGCGTCATGGTGATGACGGTCGTCGGTTACCTGGTCTACGAGCGAGCCTTCGCCCTCATCACCCGGCCTATCGAGCAGGCCAATGCCAAGGGCGCGCATCTCACCTTGAACTTCGACACGATTCTGGCCTCCTTCGACATGAAGCTCGAGGTGTCGATCTGGCTCGGTATTCTGTTCTCCTCCCCGCTGTGGATATACGAGTTCTGGGCCTTCGTGGGACCGGGCATGACCCGCAAGGAGAAGGCCTACACCTGGGCCTATGGCACGGCCGGACTGTTCCTCTTCCTGGCCGGCGCAGCCCTGGGGATCTGGGTGATGCCGCACGCGGTGGCCATCCTCACCGGCTTCATCCCTAACGGCCCCACCGCCGGAGTGATCGGGGCGAATCTCTACCTGTCCTTCATCATGAGGATGGTCCTCGCCTTCGGCATCGCCTTCCTCCTGCCCGAGGTCCTCGTCGCCCTCAATATGCTCGGGCTCATGCAGGGAAAGACCATGCTCAAGGGCTGGCGCTGGGCCATTGTGGGTATCGTCACCTTCATGGCCATTGTCAACCCGATGCCGGATCCCTGGTCCATGATCTTCATGTCCGTTCCCATTGCCGGCCTGTACTTCCTGGCCTGCTTCATCTCCATCAGGCATGACAAACGGGTGGAGAGAAAGCGCGCCCAGCTCGACGCCGAGCTCGAGGCCGCCCTGGCCGAGTAGCCAGGCGCAGCTGCTCATATTCGCCTGACTTGTCTTTGCTCTTCCTTCGATGCGTATCGCTCTGCTGTCCAACCCCACCTCGGGCAGAGGCCGTCATGCGGCCGCCGACGATATTGCCCTCCGGGTTCTCACCGAGGCCGGCCATGAGGTCCTTCATGTCCGTGGCAGCTCCTACGAGCAGACGCGTCGCGCAGGACGGACCCTCCTGGGCGACGGGCCGCACCGGAACATTGAGGCACTGGTCGTCGTCGGCGGGGACGGCATGGTTCACCTGGGGGTAGACATCGTCGCCACGACGGGCGTGCCTCTGGGCATCGTGGCCACCGGCACCGGCAATGACATCGCCAGGCACTTCAATCTGCCCAGCCGGGATGCGGAGGCCTCCGCCCGCCTCATCAACCAGGCGCTGTCCGGTGAGGGAGCAATCACGGCGGTGGACGCGATCTACGCCTCACGCCCCGACGGCACCCTGCTCGCCCCGCAGCGTCGCTGGTCCCTGGCCGTGGTCAGCGCCGGGGTGGACGCCGCCGTCAACGCCCGCGCCAACACCCTTTCCTGGCCCGCCCGTGAGGGACGCTACGTACGCGCCTTCACCGCCGAGCTCGCGACGCTGGCACCCTACGGCTACCGGGTCACCACCGATGAAGGCACCTGGGAGGGGCCAGCGCTCCTGCTGGCGGCGGCCAGCACCCGTTACATCGGCGGCGGCATGGACCTGGCGCCCCAGGCCGACCCCACCGATGGTCTGCTGGAGGTGCTGCGCCTGGACCCCGTGGGCCGCACCCGCCTGCTCACCCTCTTCCGCCGGCTCTTCCGCGGCACACACCTGACTGACCCGGCTGTCCACGTGGAGCGCAGCCGCACCGTCACCATTGAGGCGCTCGCTGAGCGAACCGGCCGTGACCGGGGCCTGCGCCCACCGCCTCACCCCTTCGCCGATGGCGAGCCGCTGGCCGAGCTGCCCCTGCGCCTTGAAGCCGTCCCCGACGCCGTCCGGCTGCTCCTACCGGCTCAGGGCTGATCCGGCCCGTAGGGTGGTTGCCATGAGCTCACCAGCAGAGCGCTATGCCGCATCTCGACGTCGACAGGCCGCCTCCAGCAGTGAGCTCGTCCGATTCGCCCAGGGCTACGACTTTCCCCTCGACCCCTTCCAGGAGGAGGCCTGCGGCGCCGTCGAGAGAGGAGAGGGCGTCCTGGTCGCCGCCCCGACGGGCGCCGGCAAGACAGTGGTGGGGGAGTTCGCCGTGCACCTGGGCCTGGCCCGGGGACTCAAGGCCTTCTACACCGCCCCCATCAAGGCGCTGAGCAACCAGAAGTACCTGGACCTCGTGGCCCGGCACGGTCAGGAGCGGGTGGGGCTGCTGACCGGTGACACCTCCGTCAACCCTCATGCGGACGTGGTGGTCATGACCACCGAGGTGCTGCGCAACATGCTCTACTCGGGCTCGCGAGACCTGGACCGACTGGGCTTCGTGGTCATGGACGAGGTCCACTACCTGGCCGACCGCTTCCGCGGGCCGGTGTGGGAGGAGGTCATCATCCACCTGCCCGCCGAGGTCCAGGTGATCTCCCTGTCCGCCACGGTCTCCAACGCCGAGGAGTTCGGCGACTGGCTCGGCCAGGTGCGCGGCAGGACCGCCGTCGTCGTCTCCGAGGAGCGCCCCGTCCCGCTGACTCAGCACATGATGGTCGGTCGCCGGCTGCTGCCGTTGTACTCCCGCCCCGCGGATGCGGCGGAGCAAGCCGACCAGCTCGACCAGTCTGAAATGCCCGAGCAGACGGGGCAGCAGCCCCCGCTCAACCCAGAGCTGCTCAAGGCCGTCAAGCAGGCCCGGCGTGCCGCCGCCTCCGGTGGCGCATCGAAGAACGGCTACCGCGGCCGCGGTGATGGTTCGGCCCGAGGGCCGCAGCCCTGGAAGCGCTCCGCCCGAGGCGGAAGAGCGCCTCGCCGCGGCGAGGGGGGAGCCCGCACGGCCAGGTTGAAGCCGCCCTCGCGACTGCAGGTCGTCACGGCCCTGGAGGGGGCCCGCCTGCTGCCCGCGATCGTCTTCGTCTTCTCCCGGGCAGGCTGCGAGCAGGCCGTCCACCAGGTGGTCAGCGCCGGGGTGGACCTGACCACCGAGGCCGAGGCGGCACGGATCCGGGAGATCATCGAGCGACGTACCGCTGACATCCCCGCCGGCGACCTGGGGGTCCTCGGCTTCCACTTCTGGGCCCACGCCCTGGAGCGTGGTGTTGCGGCCCACCACGCGGGGCTGCTGCCGGTGTTCAAGGAGACGGTGGAGGAACTCTTCAGTGCGGGCCTGGTCAAGGTCGTCTACGCCACCGAGACCCTGGCGCTGGGCATCAACATGCCCGCCCGCACCGTCGTCCTGGAGTCGCTGCGCAAGTGGAACGGTTCGGCCCATGTCACCCTCAGCCCGGGGGAGTACACCCAGTTGACGGGCCGGGCCGGGCGCCGCGGCATCGACGTGGAGGGCCACGCCGTCGTGCTGGCGGCCGACGACGTCGAGCCGGCCACGGTCTCCTCGCTGGCCTCCCGGCGCACCTACCCACTGGTCTCCGCCTTCCGCCCGACCTACAACATGGCCGTCAACCTGCTCGAGCGCATGCCGCGGACGCGGGTGCGTGAGGTGCTCGAGCAGTCCTTCGCCCAGTTCCAGGCCGACCGCGGCGTCGTGGAGCTGGCCGCTCAGGCTCGCCGCAAACGCCGCAGCCTGGAGGGCCTGGAGAAGGACATGACGTGCCGTCTGGGCGACTTCCGCGAGTACGCCTCCCTGCGCCAGGCCATCGCCGACGCCGAGGCGGACCTGTCGCGGGACAAGTCCGCCTCGCGCCGCAGCGAGACGGGACGGACCATGAGCTCACTGGGACGCGGTGACGTCATCGTCTTCCGCAAGGGTCGACGCCGCCGCCACGGCATCGTCCTTCAGGTCGGCGCCGACCGGACCGGGAACCCGACCGTCACGGTGCTGGGGGAGGACTCCCGGGTCGTCGCCCTGACCCCTGACACGGCGCCAGACGGCGTCATGCGCGTGGGCGCCCTGCGAGTGGCGGACTCGGTGGACCCGCACCGGCCCCGGGACCGGGACCGGCTCGTTCAGCGCCTGGTCGATGCTCTACGTGCCGGGGACCTGGAGGGCGGCAAGCGCACACGCACCCGCTCCAGCCGCGCTCAGGCCCGCCGGGACAGCGCGATCGAGAATCTCGAGCGCCTGCGCCACGAGATGCGATCCCACCCCTGCCACGGGTGCCCCGACCGCGAGGAGCACGCCCGGGTGGGCCGCAAGTGGTCCAGGGCCCAGGCCGAGGCCGAGCGCCTCCAACGGCGCATCGAGACTCGCACCGGCACCATCGCGCGCCTCTTCGATGCCGTCTGCGAGGTCCTGCTCGAGCTGGGTTATTTGCGTCCTGTGGACCGGGGGCACCCGGAGCGTGAGCTGCGGGTCTCCGGTGCCGGCAAGGTGCTGGCCCGGATCTACGCCGAGCGGGATCTGCTCATCGCCGAGTGCCTGCGCACGGAAGTCTTCGAGGATCTCAGCGCCGCAGAGCTGGCCGGGGCGCTGAGCGCCTGCGTCTACGAGCCGCGACTGAGCGCCCAGTCGATCGGGCTGCCCGTGGCGCCCGCATCCAGGCTCGGCCAGTGCCTGCGCGCACAGCTGGGGGTCTCGCACCGGATCCACGACCTGGAGTCCCTGGCCCGCATCGAGGCCTCCTCGGGGGCGGAGCCTGCGCTGGCCGGTGCCGTCCAGGCCTGGTGCGACGGAGCGCAGTTGGCGGACATCCTGGATGCCACGGAACTGACGGCCGGGGACTTCGTGCGCTGGTGCAAGCAGCTGCTCGACGTCGTCGGGCAGATCGCGAGCCTCTCACCGCCACCGGACGCCACCCCCGAGCAGGCCAGGGCGGTCACCGACCTGTCGATGCGCGCCGCCGAGGCCTCCCTGGATCTCAATAGGGGAGTGGTGAGCTGGTCCGCCGTGTGACGCTGGGACTAGTACTCTCGTTCCAGCCGATACTCCGGACGACAGGACTCATGCCCTTATGTCAGGCTTCTTCGCCCTCCTCGACGACATCGCCACGCTCGCCAAGCTGACGCTGTCCACCGTTGACGACACGGCCTCCATGGCCGTCAAGGCCTCAGCGAAGGTCTCGGCGGCTGCTGTCGACGACGTCGCCACCACGCCCCAGTACGTCACCGGCATCACTCCTGACCGTGAGCTGCCGATCATCAAGAAGATCACGCTGGGCTCGCTGCGCAACAAGCTCCTCATCATTCTGCCGATCGGCCTGCTGCTGACGGCCGTGGCGCCGCGGCTCCTGCCAATAGCGCTCGTCATCGGCGGCACCTACCTGTGCTTCGAGGGCGGGGAGAAGATCCTGGAGCGCTTCGGCGGCGCTGCTCACGCCAAGGAGGAGACCGGCCCGGTCGACGAAGCCCAGATCGTCCGTCAGGCCGTGACCACGGACTTCGTCCTGTCCACCGAGATCATGCTGCTGGCCCTGGCCGAGGTGGAGGGGGAGTCCTCCATGCGGCGCATCATCGTCCTGGTCCTCATCGCCCTGCTCATCACCTTCGCCGTCTACGGCCTGGTGGCGGCCCTCATCAAGCTCGATGACGCCGGCGCGCACCTGGCAGGCCACGGCCGCACCGGCACCATCCGCTCCCTTGGCCGCGCGATTGTGACGTCTGCGCCGGCGCTCTTCCGCGGTATCGGGATCGTCGGGACCGTGGCGATGCTGTGGGTGGGCGGCCATATCCTGGCAGTCAACCTCGCCAAGGTCGGTTTCCACCCGCTGCACCACGCCATCGAGTGGGCCGAGGAGCTCACCCACAACCCGGTCCTGTCCTGGATCACTGGAACGGCCATGTCCTGCCTCATCGGAGCCATCATCGGCACCCTGCTGGCCCTGGCCTGGCAGCCTGTGCATCGCGCTCTGGCCTGCCGCCACAAAGGTTAACAATCAAGTTACCCGTATGCTTCACCGCGTGACAGTGCCCTCCCGCTTGCCCTCCAAGCTGCGTACTCGGCTGCTTTCTCGGTCCTCCCTCTGGCTTCGCCGATCAGTGCCCACAGCGGTGGCGCTGCTGGCGGGCGTAGCCACCTACGCCGCCTTTCCACCGATGAACCTGTGGTGGTCGGCCCTCATCGGAGTCGGGGCATTCATGCTCCTCATCCGCGGCCGCGGCTTCTGGGCGGGCACCGGACTGGGGCTGCTCTACGGCTTGGGACTGTTCACGCCCCTGCTGCACTTCACGATGGTGGGTATGGGCAACCCGATCGGCTGGATCGCGCTGACGCTCTTCGAGTCCCTCTTCCTGGCCGGACTCGGAGGGGCCTGGTCCCTGGTGAGCCGCCTGCCACTGCTCCAGGGGACTCAGCAAAGTCGGCTCACGCGGCACGTACCTGCCGGCGCGGCCGGCGTGCTCTTCTTCGCCGTGCTGTGGTCCGGGGTCGAGGAGCTGCGCTCGGTGTGGCCGCTGGGCGGCTTCCCCTTCGGGCGCCTGGCCTTCGCCATGGCGGATGCCCCCATCCTGCCGGCGGCGGCCTATGTCGGCAGCGCCGGGGTGGGGCTGCTGGTGGCACTGGCGGCCGCATGCATCGCTCACGCGGCTCGATCCGTCTATGAGCGCCGCGCCATGCCGGTCCTCGTCTGCGCAACGCTCACGGCGGCTGTGCTCATTGCGCCGAGGACGCTGCCACTGCAGACGCGCGCTGAGAACGGCACCGTCCGTATCGGAGCCGTGCAGGGCAATGTGGCCACAGACTTCGAGGACGCCTACAACCGGGCCCTGGAGGTGACCAGCAACCACACCACGGCGACGAAGCAGCTGGCCGCCGACGTCGGCCCCGGCAGCCTCGACATGGTCATCTGGCCGGAGAACTCCGCGGACCTGGACCCTCGCGACTACCCGGCATCGGCGACCATCGTCGATGAGGCCGCCCAGGCGGTCCAGGCGCCGGTGCTCGTGGGCGCGGTTCCTGTTGTCGGCGACATCCGCTACAACGACGTCCTCATCTGGAATCCCGGAGACGTCTCCGGGAAGACGGCTCATCCCTACTACCGCAAGCACCGGCCCGTGCCCTTCGCGGAGTACATTCCCTCCCGTTCCCTGGTGCGGCGCCTGACCACTCAGGTGGACCGGGTCGGCATCGACATGCTGCCCGGTACCGGCCCCAGCACGCTGACGGTTCCGGCCGTCACCCAGGGGCGGGACGTCACCTTCGCCATGGGCATCTGTTTCGAGGCCGCTTACGACGACTCCCTGCGCGCCGGTGTCGCACAGGGAGGGCAGGCGATCATCATCCCGACGAACAACGCCTCCTTCCTCGACTCCGGCGAGGCCGCCCAGCAGCTCGCCCAGGGGCGCGTTCAGGCGGTGGTCCACGGCCGCAGCGTCATCCAGGCCTCCACCGTCGGCTACACCGCCATCATCAACCCCCGTGGTGAGGTCGAGCAGATCACCCGGCCCTACACCCAGGCGAGCCTCGTGGCCGATGTCCCGCTGCGCAGCTCACACACCGTCGCCGACCGGCTCGGTGCCGCCCCCGGATTCATTCTCCTCGCCGGTGCGGGGCTACTGGTGGGAGCCGGTATCCTGAGCCGGCTGCGCTCAGGACGGAAAGCAGTGGCTGCGTCTGGGAATCGCAGGCGTCGCCGCTGATCTCAGATAACCTCAGGGCGCCGCCACTAGCCTCGGCGCAACACCACCCCCAACCTTGGAGACAGAAGTGAAGGCACTCGTCGTCATCCCCACCTACAACGAGATCGAGTCCCTGCCCACGGCACTGGACCGGGTCCGCGAGCACGCTCCCGAGGCAGACATTCTCGTCGTCGACGACGGTTCCCCCGACGGCACCGGGGACTACGCCGACACCCGCGCGCACGAGGACTCCCACATCCATGTCCTGCACCGTTCGGAGAAGAACGGGCTGGGCCCGGCCTACCTCGCCGGGTTCTCCTGGGCACTGGCCGCCGGCTACGAGCTCATCGTGGAGATGGATGCCGACGGCTCCCACCGCGCCGAGGACCTGGCCCTGCTCATTCAGCGCGCCGAGATGGCCGACGAGCCGGATCTCGTCATCGGCTCACGATGGGTCTCCGGCGGCGCCACCGAGGGCTGGGACGCCAAGCGCGTGGCCCTGTCCAAGGTTGGGAACCTCTACATCAACGCCATGCTGGGTCTGCGCGTCAAGGACGCCACCGCAGGCTTCCGGGTCTTCCGTGCCTCGATCCTGCGTCGCATGGACCTCGGGAAGGTCGAGGCCCTCGGCTACGGGTTCCAGGTCAACATGACCAAGCTGGTTGACGAGATCGGCGGTCGCATCGTGGAGATGCCGATCACCTTCTTGGAGCGGGAGGCCGGACAGTCCAAGCTCTCCGGGGGAATCTTCACCGAGGAGCTGTCCCTCGTGACCCGTTGGGGAGTGGCCAAGCGCTCCGGCCAGCTGCTCGATGCGGCCAAGCTCGCCGGAAACAGGCTGCGCGCCGCCCGTAACAAGCGCCGCCGGGCCACTGCCGGGTACCGGCAGCAGCGTCCGACTGGCTCATCTCGCCAGAAGCGCTCCTAACGGCCCCGTCAGCCGCTGACCCGCTCGCGGTAGACCTCACCACTGCGCAGCGCCTCGAGGCGCTCATTGAGGAGAACCTCGAGCTCATCGACACTGCGGCGCTCCAGGAGCATGTCCCAGTGGGTGCGCGGGGTCTTCTTGGGCTCGTCGGGCTCAGGCTCGTCCTCACCGCGCCGGGCGGCGAGCTGGCCGCACTCGGGGCACTCCCAGGTGGGAGGCACCTCTGCCTCGGTGGACATCGGGATCCTGGTGACGTGCGCCATCGGGCACTCGTAGCTGATGATCATCCGCTCGGCGAACTCGACGCCGTCCTCCGACTCCATCGACTTCGCGCCAATGGTCATGCCTCGCAGTGCGCGGTCTGCCATGCTTCTGGTCTCCTTAGGGCTCGTCTCTCGTAATGTCCCGGCTGACAAAGCGCACGGCTCCTGCGCGGCCTCCAGGGCACCTACGTCAACACCGGGGGAGGGCGCAGTGTTCCCGTTGGGTTACCACTGGGTTCCCCCGGTATCGACGCGATCAGGGTAATGATGATACCGGTTGGCGTCTAACGCGACGTCGTCTGCCCGTTTCAGTGAAGAACTGTGCCGTCTCATGACTTCTGAGAGTTTCGGATGTCATGACATCTGAGACACCGATTGGGAGGCTTGCCGGGGGACCGTGCGGTACGCACCACGCCTGACGAGCTCAGCCCCCGGCCTCCGGGCTCGCCCTTGGGTGAGCGCCTCGCGTTCGTAGGGTAGGTCGCCGGTTCGTACCCTGAACCCCCGAACGCGAGGCATAAGGTACGAACGCGACGCCGGCCTACGCGGCCGACGGGGCGCCACTGCACGAGCGTCGGGTGTACTCCATGGGGACCGGGGGCTCGTGCAGTACGCACAACCCCCGGCCAGTAGATCCCCCCCCTCGTGCAGCAGACCGCCCCGAGGCGGGACTCGGGCCGAAGCGAGTGCTGCGTCGAGGCCACCGAACGTCTCAGAAGCCATGACACTCACATGTCTCTCAAGTGAGGAGACAGCACAGTTTCAGCGAAGAACCTTCTGTCAGCATCACCAGAATCTCCGGAACAGGCGCCTACAGCCTGTGCGGGCTGGCAAGGAACGGCATACTTGGTTCCATGGCTCAGCGTATCGGCATTCTCACGGCGGGCGGCGACGCCCCGGGACTCAACGCAGCGATCCGAGGCTTCGGAAAGGCGGCGATCCAGGAGCACGGCTGGGAGCTCATCGGCTTCCGGGACGGTATGCGCGGCCTGGCCGAGAACCGCTTCACCGAGCTCGACCCCGCCGCCCTGTCCGGGATCCTCACCACCGGCGGAACCATGCTGGGAACCAGCCGGGACAAGGTGCATCGCATGATGGTGGACGGCGAGCCCCGTGACATGGTGCCCACCATTGTGGACAACTGCGAGAAGGACGGGATCGACGCCCTGGTTTGCCTCGGCGGGGGAGGAACCGCGAAGAACGCCAAACGCCTCATGGATGCGGGTCTCAACGTCATCCACCTGCCCAAGACCATTGACAACGACATCGTCCACACTGACTCCTCCTTCGGTTTCGCCACGGCCCTGGAGATCGCCACGGAGGCCGTGGACCGCTTGCACTCGACGGCGCACTCCCACCACCGCATCATCCTCACCGAGATCATGGGGCACCGGGCCGGCTGGCTGGCCCTGGGCGCAGGCATCGCCGGTGGGGCGGACGTCATTCTGCTGCCAGAGATTCCATACTCGGTGGACGCGATCGCGGACAAGATCGAGCGACGCCGCTCCCACGGGTCGTCCTTCTCCGTGGTGGCCGTGGCCGAGGGGGCACTGTCCGTGACGGATCACGCCGAGCTGGAGCACGCCCGTGCCCTGGTCAAGGACGCCTCCAGTCCCGAGCGCAAGGCGATGGCCAAGCGGGGCGTCAAGCGCCTGGAGGCCTCCCACCGCGCCAACACCTTCACCCTGGCCGAGCAGCTGGAGAGCCTGACCGGGCTGGAGGCGCGCGTGTCCATCCTGGGGTACGTCCAGCGTGGCGGTTCACCCTGCGGCGCGGATCGCCTCCTGGGCACGCGCCTGGGCGTAGCCGGGGCCAACGCGATCGCCGAGGGCCGCTACGGGGTCATGGTGGCCGACCGCGGTCAGGGCACGGAGCTGGTACCGCTCAAGGATGTGGCCGGACGCACCAAGTTCGTTCCGGCCGATCACGAGTGGATTCAGGCCGCTCGCGCGGTGGGGACGGCGCTGGGGGACTGAGAGCCCAGTCTGCGGCGGGCGGCTGTGCGCCTCAGTGGGCCAGGAGCGGCCCGGGAGTCCAGGCGGTCTCTCCCGGCTCCACACCGGCCGGAGCGTCTCCGGAGACGATGACGTCGGCGCGCCGCCAGGGACGATCCTTGGCGAAGAAGAGGCGCTCGCCGGCCATCCACCAGTGCCAGAAACGCACCGACTCCTCGGCGTCGCCGTTGACTCCCTCAGCGATGTCCCGCTTGATGCCGCGGCGCTCGGCTACGTCGTCGCTGGTCTGGACCCACACGTGTGCGTCAATGAGGCTGCGGACTGCAGCCAGGCCGGCCCCGGTTCCCTCGACGAAAACCACGGGGGAGCCGGCCGGGATCCGGATGGAGCCCTCGCGTCCATGCTCACACCACTTGTCCGGGACAAGGTCGAGGCTGCCGGCCTGACGCAGCCGGGTCAGGGTGTCGACGTACAGCTGGTCCCAGTCGTAGAGCGGCTCGTTCCAGATGAGGTCATCCAGGTGGAGAACCTGCGCGCCAGGGACGGCCGCGGTCAGCGCTGTGGTGAGCGTGGTCTTGCCCGAACCGCCTCTTCCGTCGACCGCGACGATCGCCGGCCGCCCCTGCGGGGCTCCGACAAGGCTCAGCAGGTGCGCAACGAGCTCATCGGTGGCGCTGACCTGCCACCGAGTGACGGCGGGTTCCTCGGGCTGCAACTCGATGGACTGGTCGGCGTTGACCCATCGGGGGCTCTCTCCGTCGGCGGGCTTGTTCTGGTGACAGCACATAGTGAGTCCTTTCAGGCGACGGCTCATGAGGGTCAGGTCGAGGATCTGACCATGCTTCTCGCCGGCCTGCGGGACAGTGCCGACAGTGGTGAAACCATAGCGCTCATGCAGACGCACCGAGGTCGCGTTACCCGCCTCGATCAGGGCGATCATGGTACGGTCCCCGGCCCGCCGTGAGGCCTCGATGAGGGTGGCGAGAAGCCTGGCTCCCAGCCCTTTCCCTTGAGCCGACGGGCTGAGGTAGATCGAGTCCTCGACTGTGCGGGCGTAGCCCTCGTAGGAGTGCCAGGGACCGGCCACCGCGAACCCGACGACGTCCTGCGGCCTGCCGCTGACGTGAGCGACGAGAGCCGTTCCACGCTGCACCATGGGGGCCAGCCAGGTCTTGGCCTCAACGGAGTTCTGCTCGATGCTGGTCCAGATGGCCAGGGACTCCCGCACGGCAGCATTGCGGATCTGGCGGATCGCGGAGGAGTCCGCCATGGTCGCCGGGCGGATCCGGTAGGTCTGTGCCGTTGTGGTCTCACGTGAGGGCATGTTCGTTCACCTGCTCGATGTACCGGGCGAGGTACTGTCCCGTCAGCGTACTTCGGTCCGTCACCATCTGCGTCAGTGTTCCGGTCAACACGACACGGCCGCAGTCCACGAGGCGGCCTAGGAGCGTCCCCGGTTCAGGTGATGTGCCGGACGTCGCCGACCGGATAGCGAGGACATGATGCCGTGCGCGTTCCTCAGCAGAAAACAAGCCCACTCACTTAACACCGATAATGTACATTATGTCATTCTCACCGGAGCGACACTCTCCCGCGACACGCCGCAGGACTTGGGTGTCTCGCCTGGTCGCCACCCCGCAACGACCACCAACCCTGAACCATCCACCGCGTGACCCCTATGCGGCATGTACCCTCTCACGGAGCGCGCCAGCCGGCCCGCTGCTGACTTTCCCTCAGGGAGCCCCATGTTCCTCGCGCTGCGCGAGATCCGGCACGAACCCGTCCGCTTCACGCTCATCATCTCCGTCATCACTTTGGTGGCTTACCTCACATTCTTCTTGGCTTCGTTAGCCGTGGGCCTCGCCCATCGTTACCGCGCCGGCATCGACGGCTGGAACACCGCCAGCGTCGCCGTCACGGACGCCTCTAACGAGAACCTCTCCGCCTCACGCTTGAGCGACAAGCAGCTGAATGCGGCCACGGACCTGGCCAAGGACAACGGGACCACGGCCTCTGCCCTGATGAGCACGGCAGCTGTTGCCCAGGTACCTGATGTCAAGGACGAGGACGGCGGGGCCTTGCGTGAGGACGTCTTCGCCTTCGGAATCGATCTGGACGGACAGCTCAGTCCGCCTGTGGCCGACGGGCGGGCGATCTCCGCCCCCGATAGCGAGGTCCTCGTCGACGACTCGCTGAAGGCCAAGGGACTCGCGGTCGGTGACACGCTCCGGCTGTTGGGCTCCGACCACGACTGGTCCATCGTCGGCTTCACCCATGACACCACCTTCCAGGCGGCTCCCGTCGTGACCGTGGACAGCCGGGCCCTGAGCCAGTACGGCCCCGCCAGCCTGTCCCCCGCCGTCTCGGCCGTCGTGTTCACCTCCGACCTGACCACCAACAGCAAGGCCACACAGTCCGCCAAGGATGCGGGACTGACGATCCTCACCACCGAGGAGCTCGTTCGCACGCTCCCCGGCTACTCAGCCCAGGTCGTCACCTTCAGCCTCATGATCGGCTCACTGATCATCATCGCCTCCACGGTGCTGGGCATCTTCATCTACGTGTTGACGCTGCAGAAGAGGCCGGTACTGGGCATCCTCAAAGCCCGCGGCGTTCCCACCAGCTACCTCATCCGCTCCGGATGTGCCCAGACCCTCGTGCTGTCGGTCGTTGGCATCGGCGTCGGCCTGCTTCTGACGATCACGACGTCCCTGGTCCTCCCCCGCGCCGTGCCCTTCAGGATTTCCGCTCCGCTGGACCTTCTCATCGTCATGGCATTCATCGTCATCTCCGTCATCGGAGGCTTCATCTCCGTACGGGTCATCTCCCGCATCGACCCCGTGGAGGCCATCTTATGACCGCATCAGCAGCGAGCGAAGCGACAACCCCCGTCATGTCCCTGGAGTCAGTGACCCGGAACTACCGTCAGGGCGATGAGATCGTTCATGCCCTGCGTAGCACTGACCTTGAGCTGCGTGCTGGTGAGCTGGTGGGAATCCTGGGCCCTTCCGGCTCAGGGAAGTCCACGCTCCTGACCATCATGGGCGGCCTGCGCACTCCCTCCAGCGGCACCGTGACAATCTCCGGTCAGCCCTTCTCCGACCTGTCGGAGAAGCAGCGGGCCAGGCTCCGACTTCGGCGCATCGGCTTCGTCCTCCAGGCCTCGGGGCTGGTCCCCTTCCTGAGGCTCAACGACCAGTTCGGCCTGCACGACCGAGCGGCACGATCGAAGGGCGACACTGACAGACGGGACCATCTGCTGGACTCGCTCGGTATCACGAAGCGCGCCCACGCCTACCCCTCCGAGTTGTCCGGGGGCGAGCGTCAGCGCGCTGCCATCGCGGTGGCGCTCTACCACGACCCAGACATCATCCTGGCCGACGAGCCCACCGCATCCCTGGATACTCGACGGGCGCAGGACGTCGCTCATCTGCTCGCCGACCAGACCCACGAGCTGGGCAAGGCCACGGTGATGGTCACTCATGACGAGCGGCTGCTTCCCGTATGCGACCGGGTACTGGTCATGCACGACGGCGTCCTGACGGAGCAGCACATGGCCAAGGATGACGAGAGCCAGAGCGACTCGCAAGATGACCGCTGAGCTGCCCTGGTTCCCTCCAGCCTGGAGAACTACAGTCGGTAGCCGTGTCCACGATCCCCCACTCCGACCACTTCCCCACTGCTGTCTTCCTTGGTGATTCCATCACCACCGGCTGGCGAGCCCTGAGCCATCCCCGCAATCGCTGGACCTCCCTGGTGTGCGAGCACCAGCGGTGGCGGGAAGTGAACCTGGCGGCGGACGGTCTGGGTTTCTTCGCACGACGCGGGGGCCACCTGCCCGGCGGGCAGCGCTCGCCGTCGTGCCGTGACACCGCCTGGCTCGAAGCGGTTCTGCGTTGCGAGCCCGACATCGTCACGATCAGCCTGGGCCTGAACGACGCCGCCTTCCTCCCCTCTCAGCGCGAGCTGGTCGAACAGGCGATCGACCACGACCTCAGCTTCGTCGCCACACGCCTGCGGGGTGTGCCAGTTGTCATTGCCCCCTACTTTCCCTCACTGGAGGCCGGCCCACGCTTCCAAGCCGTCCGCCGCCTCGTTCATGAGAGGGCCACCTCCCTGGGTCTGACCTCGACCGACGCCTTGAGCACGGCCATCAACGCTGATGAGGACCGGCTGGCCATCGACCAGATCCACCCCGACGACGCCGGACACGCCCGAATGGCCCGCGCCATGATCTCCTTCTACGCTGAAATCCTGCCCGACACGTAACACTTCCAACCACGTTTACGCAGGTCAGTTGGGTAATGGCCCCCTCGAGGCATATGCTTGGCGGCAGATCGCACTCACCGTGACCGACTGAAGGAGCTCGAGGACCCACTCGTGGAGTCACACCGCGAACCCACACTGGCCGATGTCGCTCAGGCTGCAGGCGTCTCACTGACCACAGTCTCCCGCGTGCTCAACAACCGCGGTTACCTCTCCCAAGAGACACGGGAGCGGGTGGCTGAGGCGATTGCGCAGCTCAACTACCGCCCCAATCAGATCGCCCGAGCACTGCACGGCAAGTCGACGCATTCGATCGGCCTGATCGTCCCCACCGTCGCCCTGCCCTTCTTCGGCGAGCTGACCGAGCACGTCGAAGACTTCCTCGCAGAGCGCGGCTACAGGACCTTCGTCTGCAACTCCATGGGCAAGGCGGATCGGGAACGCGAATACCTCGACCTTCTCGTCTCCCACCGGGTCGATGGCATCATCTCCAGCGCCCACAATGACGGCCTGGCCGACTACAGCTCGATCCGCCTGCCCCTGGTCAGTGTGGATCGGGACCTCTCCCCCATCGTCCCCAATGTCCGCTGCGACAACGAGGCCGGCGGTCGGCTCGCCGCCGAGCACCTGCTCAAGCGGGGGGCGCGCCGCCCGGCCCTGCTGACTTCTCGCACGGGAACCCACAACCTGCGGGAGAAGGGCTACCGCCAGGTGCTCCAGCGGGCGGGTATCGAGCCGGTGGTCCTGACCGTCGACTTCAACACACCCAATAGTGAGCGCCCCGGCCTCATTCGCGAACGGCTCAACCTCGTGGCCGACGACGTCGACGCGGTCTTCGCCACCGACGATCTGGCTGCCGCGCAAGTGATGGAGTGGGCGGCCCAGCGTGACCTGAGGATTCCGGACGACTTCAAGGTGATCGGCTTCGACGGAACGGTCGCCATGCAGCACGCCCTGCCGGCGCTGACCACGATCCAGCAACCCATTACCAAGCTGGCACGGGCAGCGGTCGACCTGCTCCTGAACCGGATCGAGTCGGCGACGGCCGTCTCCTCGGAGAGCACGCAGTCGGGCGGTCCCGGGATGAAGGACCTGCAAACTCCCTCCCCCATGCCGGTGAAGCTGCTGCCCGGCCGTACCGCCTAGTGATCCGTTGACTGGATCAGGCCGTGGCCTGTGCGGCGTCGGCCTGAGCATTCTCCTTGCCGTCATCGGAGTCGTCGGTCTTGCGCACAACATCGAAGAGGGCATCACCTCGGTGAATCGTTCCGGCACCGTGCTCCTCGATTCCCTCGTAGCCCTGGGCGTTGGAGACGACGATGGGGGTGACGGTCTGGTAGCCGGCGGCTCCGACGGCGGCCCAGTCGACGTCCACCAGCGGCATGCCGCGCAGAACCTTGTCGCCTGCCTTGACCTTGGGGCTGAAGTGCTTGCCCTCGAGCTGGACGGTGTCCATGCCGACGTGAATGAGCAGCTCGACTCCACTGGCGGCTCGCAGCCCGTAGGCGTGACCGGTCGGGAAGGCCACGAGGACCTCTCCGTCGACCGGGGAGACAACCGAACCCTCGGAGGGGGCGATGGCCATACCCGGGCCGAGCATGCCCGAGGCGAAGGTCTGGTCCTCCACCTCGGACAGCGGGATAGCGCGCCCCTGGATCGGAGCGGTGACGGTGAAGTCCTCGGCGGCCTCAGCGGGCAGCTCGACGGTCTCGGCGTGCTCGGCCATGGCCTCGGCTTCCAGGGCGGCCTCATCGGCGTCGACGTCGTCACCGGCCAGAGAGGCCTTACCACGGGTGGTGCCGTAGGCGAAGGCAGCGCCGAAAGCAGCGAAGAAGACGATGACCTCGAGGATGAGGTACTTGACGATGTCGTCGGGAACGATCGAGACGAAGCCGACGAATCCGGCAGCGCCCAGAGCCTGGTTGTGGATGTCGAGCAGGGCGACGGCGGCGCCTCCGAGGGAGGCCACGCCCATTCCGATGAAGAATGGCCAGCGCAGGCGGAGATTGACACCGAAGATGGCGGGCTCGGTGATACCGACGATCGCGGAGACACCACCAGCACCGGCCAGACCCTTCATCTTGGAGTCCTTGGTCAGGAGGAAGACCGCCAGGGTCACGGCACCCTGGGCGATATTGGCCATGGAGGCGATCGGGAAGATGAAGGAGCCGGGACCGCCGCTGCTCATCTGTGCGATGAGAGGCAGCTCCACTGCCGGGAAGGACTGGTGCAATCCGGTAACGACGATCGGCGAGTAGACCAGGCCGAAGAGGAAGCCACCCACGGGTCCGGCGGTCGTGTACAGCCAGCTCAGGCCGTTGGTGATGCCGTCGGAAAGCTCGCGTGCCAGAGGGCCGACGACGACGAAGGTGAGGAAGCCAGTCACCAGCAGCGTGATGAGCGGGGTCAGCAGGAAGTCGGCAGTTCCCGACAGGCGCTTGTGAAGCCATTTCTCGATGTATGCCAGCAGCCATGAGACGCACAGGACGGGGATGACCATGGCCTGGTAGCCGATCTTGTCCACCGTCAGGCCGAAGAGGTGCCACACCTCAATGGTGCCGGCCTGTCGAGCTGTCTCGATCTCGTAGGCGCTGGTCAGTTGAGTGGAGACCATAGCGGCCCCCATGGCCGCACCCAGGTAGACGTTGCCGCCGAAGCGCTTGACTGCGGAGAAGCCGACGAGCACCGGCAGGAAGGCGAAGGCTGCCGAGGATACGAGGTTGATGACGTCGTCGTAGTCGGCAAGCCATGAGAACCGGTCGACGAGTCCATAGGCGCCAGTGGGGTTGTCCGAGGTGACAAAGGAAGGCGCAGTGAAGAAATCGGCCGTGAGGACGTTGTGAATTGCCATCATAAGACCGCCGGCGACCAGGGCCGGAAGCAGCGGGACGAAGATATCCGCGATGGTCTTGATGAAGCGGGAGAGCGGGTTACCGCCCTTGGCGGCCTGCTCCTTGGCCTCGTCCTTGGAGACCTCCTTGACGCCTCCGGTTCGGATCATCTCGGAGAAGACGAGGTCGACGTCTCCGGGTCCGACGATGATCTGGAACATACCGCCCGCAATGAAGGTGCCCTTGAGGTCGGGGTCCTTGTCGAGAGCCTTCTGATCGACCTTGTCCATGTCTTTGAGGACAAGACGCAGACGCGTTGCGCAGTGCGCTGCTGCGTTGATGTTGTCGGCGCCACCGACGTATGTCAGGACGTCCTTCGCCACGCGGGCGTGATCCATTGCCACCCGGGGGTTCCTTTCTCGTGATGGGACCGCAGCACCTGGGAGGGCGGGGAAACCCAACGGTCGGGATCATCGCTGACTCCCTGCGGCCACACCTGTGTCAATCGATAGTCACGTTACAGTGAGTTAGAGCACCCTGCAACCGGAGAGAAAGGTCCTGGTCAATTCCCTGTCTTCGCCATGTTCAGGAGCCCTTTGCTCCCGTGGCGACGCCACGTCGGGAAGGCCTCAGGACGGTGCGAAAGTCCTTGTGCTGCCAGCTGTCAGCGTGAGGCTCTCCCCCACCATCAGTCGCGCTCCCGAGCTGTTGATGTCGACGAAACTGCGCAGGGTGAGCACCAGCGCCCCGTCACCGACGAAGACCTCAGTCAGCGAGCGGTCGTGGATGACCTCCAGCACCTGCTCGCATCCTTCAGGAAGCGTTACAACGCGCGTGGAGCCGTGCTGGGTATAGCGGGAGGTGGAGCGATCCACCCGAAGCACCCGCCCGTCCAGAGTGATGTCCACGTGCGAGTCATCCGATCCGATTCGCAGTCCCCACGGCCCCGTGGTCTGCTCTGCGTCGGCCTCCAGGCGCAACTGCCAGCTGCGGTGCCCACTGAGGTGGTCGATCTCATAGATGCCCGTCTCCAGGTACTCACCCACGAGAACCGGCTCCCCGGCGTCGTATGGGAGACAAACGGCAGGGCGCTGGACGAGTCTCCCCGCTTTGAGACTCAGCATCCGAGGCATACTCAGGGCGTGGACCCACTGTCCGGTCTCGATGGAGGGCTGGTCGTCCTCGGAGGCGTTGCCCGCCCACCCGGTCAGCAGCACCGGCCCTGGCTCGGAGGGACGCCGGGCGAAGACCTGAGGGGCGTAAAACTCGAAGCCCCGGTCGACCTCGTAGAAGACCCCGCCGGTGTCTTGCAGCTCAGTGCCCACGAGGTGACCCACCGTGTAGACGCAGGGGAAGATGTTCTCAAAGCCCTCCCTGTCGGGGTTGATGCCCTGCGGGCACCAGAAGAGAACGTCCCAGTCCTCACCGGTGTCCTCGTCCTTCAGCCGCACCAGGCCGGGGCACTCCCACATGTACCCGAAGGAGTCGAAGGCGCCTCCGGCCCCGGGGAAGCTCAGCTCCCCCTCCAGCTCCCAGGAGACCAGGTCCCGGGAACGGTACAGGACTGCGGCTCCGGTGGCGTTGGCGCGCTGGACCCCGATGAGCATCCGGTACTCCCCCGGTCGGTCGGCGTCCCGGAAGACCTGCGGGTCGCGGTAGTGGGCGGTGTATCCCTCAGCATGGGTGGGGATGAGGGGGTTGCCGGGCCACTTGATGAAGTCGGTCAGGTCGCCACTGGTCACCAGGCACTGGCTGGCGGTGCGCTCGTCGGTCACCGGGTCCTTGAGGTTCCCGGTGTAGAAGAGGTGATAGGGAACCTGAGCGGCTGCGCCGTTGAGCTCAGCCCCCTCCAGCACGATCGCGTTGCCGGAGTACGCCCCGGAGCGGTCGTAGGAGGAGTCCGGGATGACCGCGGGGGCGTGGTGGCGCCAGTGCAGCAGGTCCGTCGAGGAGGAGTGCCCCCAGTAGACCAGCTTGCGGTGGGGGTGAAGAGGACTGAACTGGTAGAAGGCGTGGTAGGTGTCGCCGTCGACCAGCAGTCCATTGGGATCATTGAGTCGCCCCACCGGTGGGACAACGTGGAAGCGGGGATAGTCCGGGTCATCAGCCGCCGTGGACGCGGCAATCGCATCCAGGGCCAGGCCCTTAAGGTCCTCAGTCACGATCGGATGTTAGCAGGGCCACTGTCGCGTACTGGGGCGGTTCTCAGTGGAAGTACGGGATGATGAGCCACAGGCCGAATAACGCGATCATGGCCGCAATGGTGATGAAGACGCCCGCCAGGACCTGAGCCAGACGCACCCCTTCGACCTCGCCGGCCTCGTGCTTGGCGTGCACGATGGCCAGCATGCGAGCCGCCAGCGAGCAGATGGTGAGGATGAAGGCGGTGCCCAGCACCGTCACTGACGCCACCAGCCCCAGCGAGCCCCAGTCGATCGCCATACCGGTCATGCCATGGATCCTGTCGTCATCCGATGCGTACTGTCCTGGTCCGTCACGCCGTTGACGATCTCCGAACGCACCTCGTCCAGCGTCAGCGGTTCACGTCCCAGCTCCGGTCCCTGCTTGACGACGACGATCTCGGAAGCGTCATTGACATTGGAAAAATCCACCCGGTTGTGGTCCGCCTGACGGATGATGGCCAGGGCTCCGAGAATGAGCAGGCAGATAACGGCAATCGTGCCCGGCACCCCGCCCTTGACCGCGACATAGGACGTGGCGGCTCCCACCAGGCCTGAGCACGGAAGCGTCACCAGCCAGGCGATCCCCATCTTGCCAGCGGTTCTCCACGAGACCTTGGTGCCCCGGCCGATCCCTGAGCCCAGGATCGACCCGGTGCAGATGTGGGTGGTGGACAGGGCGAAGCCCAGGTGGGAGGAGGCCAGGATCGCCACCGTTGAGGCGGTCTCGGAGGCGAAGCCCTGCGGCGCCTCGACATGCACCAGCCCGCGCCCCATGGTGCGCATGATGCGCCAGCCGCCCGAGTAGGTGCCCAGACCGATGGCGAGGCCCGCTGCGGCGATGACCCACCAGTGGGGGCCGGTACCGGCCTCCTGGTAGCCGCTGGCCACCAGCACCAGCGTGATGACCCCCATGGTCTTCTGCCCGTCAGATGTGCCGTGAGACAGCGCCACCAGCGATGCGGTGACCCGCTGACTGTTGCGGAAGAGCCTCTCGGAGTAGGGGTTGGTCGGATGCGCGATGCGGTAGGCCAGGGCTGTGGCCAGCGCTGCCGCCAGCCCGGCCACCACCGGTGCAATGACGGCGGGCAGAATGATCTTGGAGATCACCGTCCCCCAGTGGACTCCCTGCACCCCGGCCGCCACCACGACCGCTCCAATGAGTCCTCCGAACAGGGCGTGGGACGAGGACGACGGCAGTCCGAACAACCAGGTCGCCAGGTTCCACAGGATGGCGCCGGCCAGACCAGCGAAGATCATGGCCGGCGCCGCCTCGATCACCGTGTCGTCGAACATGCCGTGAGAGATCGTCTTGGAGACCTCGGTCGACAGGCAGGCACCGACGACGTTGAGCACGGCGGCGACCAGAACCGCTCTTCTGGGCGTGAAGGCGCCTGTCGCCACCGACGTCGCCATCGCATTGGACGAGTCGTGGAAACCGTTCGTGAAGTCGAAGATGAGGGCCGTCACGACGACAACGATCACGAGGAAGAGAATGGTGCTCATACCGTTCCCGATGGGAGATTTGGCTGCCCCTCTCGGCCGCCCTGGCAGACGGTTGCGGAGGTCCGGGTCGCGTGAGCGCAACCCACTAGT
This sequence comes from Actinomyces sp. HMSC075C01, assembly GCF_001812965.1. Classification (NCBI taxonomy): domain Bacteria; kingdom Bacillati; phylum Actinomycetota; class Actinomycetes; order Actinomycetales; family Actinomycetaceae; genus Actinomyces; species Actinomyces sp. HMSC075C01. The sequence continues at coordinate 71,135 of NZ_KV810969.1, read as the reverse complement.
ATTGTTACCCGCCGACCCCCCTGCTGCCTAACCAATCGCATACGAACCTCGCACCGGTTCCGGACGGCTCATAAGCACGTCATGCCCACTCCCCAGCAACACGGTCTTTCGTCCCATCTCAGGGGCAAAGCCGCTGAGCCAATTGTCACGTTCCACAAATTCCTCTCGACATGGTGGCATTCCCCGGAAAGAGGGGCCCGTCACGATAGGGTCAACGCATGGCAGCGGACACCATGAAGAGCCTGGACAGCATCGGCAGCGGCATCCTCCCCGACCAGGGGATCGACTCCGAGTCGGCAACGGACATCGACCTGGGTATCGATCTGGGGACGACACGCACCGTCGTGGCACGTGCTGATCGGGGGAACTATCCCGTTATCAGCTTCACCGACGAGCACGGTGACGAGCACGACTTCATCCCCTCACTGACAGCACTGCACGAAGGCGCGCTTGTTCACGGTTTCGCCGCCAGGCAGGCCGCTCACCAGGGGGCTCCGTTGCTGCGCAGCCTCAAACGGGCCCTGGCCTCCCCCACGCTGACGGCCTCGACGCCGGTACGGTTGGGAGACCAGACCTTCTCCGTTTTGGAGGTTCTCACCAGCTTCCTGCGCCACCTTGAAAGCGAGCTCGCTGAGCGGGGCATCGACATCGCACGCGCCCGCGTGGTGGTGGCGGTGCCAGCCCACGCCTACGGCGCTCAGCGTCTTCTGACTCTTGAGGCCTTCCAGCAGGCGGGCTTCCGTGTCGCCGCCATGCTCAACGAGCCCAGTGCAGCCGGGTTCGAGTACACCCATCGCAAGGCGACCACCGTCTCCTCCAGGCGCACTCGGGTGCTGGTCTACGACCTGGGCGGCGGCACTTTCGACACCTCACTGGTCGACGTCGTCGGCACGTCTCACGAGGTACTGGCCTCTCACGGACTGGGGGACCTGGGCGGGGACGACGTCGACCTGCTCATGGCCACGATGGCCCTGAACCGGGCGGGCATCACCGAGGAGGACCTCTCCCCCACTGAGCTCGACGACCTGCTGGACCAGTGCCGGGATGCCAAGGAGCACCTCACCCCTCAGAGCCGTCGGGTGCTCATCATCCTGAGGGGTCAGGACGTCGTCCTGCCCGTGGCCGACCTGTATCAGGCCTGCACGCCGCTCATTGAGCGGTCCTTGGACACGATGGCCCCCCTCGTCGGCAGGCTGGACGACGGGAGCCCGGATCTGACCGATATCGCCGGCGTCTACCTGGTCGGCGGCGCCTCAGGTCTGCCTCTGGTGCCCAGGCTCCTGCGGGAGCGTTTCGGTCGCAGGGTTCACCGCTCCCCCTACCCCGGGGCCTCCACCGCCATCGGTCTGGCGATCGCGGCGGACCGCACCAGCGACTACGACCTCACCGACCGACTCTCACGGGGCTTCGGTGTCTTCCGCGAGGCCGACGGCGGTCATCGTCTCACCTTCGATGCGATCCTCAGCCCCGAGTCAGTCCAGGCCTCTCCCGGTGGCCGGGAGGGTACGGTGCTGACCCGCGAGTATGATGCGGCGCACAACATCGGCTGGTACCGCTTCGTGGAGTGTGCCGGTGTCGACGAGGGCGGTGAACCCCGCGGCGAGATCGCACCCTACCAGGACATCGTCTTCCCCTTCGAGGCCCCACTGCGGGACGTCGACGACCAGGAGCTGAGGACCTACTCGGTGGAGCGGCGCGATCACGGACCGCGGATTCAGGAGCACTACCGCGTCGATGAGGCCGGTCTGGTTCGCGTCACCATCACCGACCTCACCGACGGATACAGCCGCCGTTACGTTCTGGGCAGGCGCACTCTGTAGGCGCAAGGCCGACCCCACAGCGGGTCAGGAGCGCGCGGCATCGGAGACCCGGGTGAGAGCCCGGGTCTCCTCGTCACTGACACCTCGAAGGTCAGTGCCTCCACGATCGGCCGAAGCTGACTCAGGTTGCGCGCCGAGGCCAACGGAGCGGTGACACCGGGACGATCACACAGCCAGGCCAGTGGCACCGCTGCCGGATGCGCTCGGGCGTGTAGTTGGACAGCCCCACGTGCCGGATCCTGCCGGCGAGACGGGCCTCTTCAAAGGCGCCGACGATCTCCTCCAGCGGAGTGGACTCATCGTCGAAGTGGGCGTAGTAGATATCAATGACGTCGGTGCGCAGCTGCACCGCGGCGATACTCGCCTTGCCATGAGTCGGATCGACTCGGCCAGAATATGCGTGAGGCTGGAACCGTCACCACGGTTCCAGCCTCAGCGAATAAGCGCTCTGATGGCGCGCGCCTCGCGTCGCTCAGATGGCCTGCTGGCGCTTGGTGGCGCGACGCTTGGCCAGCTCGTCCTCGACCAGCGGCGTGCCGAGAGCCTGAGCGTGATCGACGGGCAGGTCCGCCAGCGCTCCCTCAACCTCGTGCCACACCCGCCCCACGGCGATGCCGAAGACGCCTTGGCCGCCGGCGACCAGGTCGACGACCTCGTCGGCCGAGGTGCACTCGTAGACCGAGGCGCCGTCGCTCATGAGAGTGATGGAGGCCAGGTCCTCGACACCGCGGGAGTGCAGGGCGCTGACGGCCGTGCGGATCTGCTGGAGCGAGACCCCGGTGTCCAGGAGGCGCTTGACGACCTTGAGGACCAGGATGTCGCGGAAAGAGTAGAGGCGCTGAGAACCCGATCCTTTGGCACTTCGAATCGACGGCTCGACCAAGCCGGTGCGTGCCCAGTAGTCGAGCTGGCGGTACGTGATACCGGCAGCGCGGCAGGCGACCGGCCCGCGGTAGCCCGAGTCGGCATCGAGCTGGGGCAACGGGTCACCGAACAGCATGCCCTGAGTACGCTGAGGCCTTGCTATCGCACTGGCTTCATTCATGCTCACGACCTGCTCCTGTCGCCGGAAGAACACGCACCTGAAACTGGTGCGGCGGCACGCCTCGTGCGGCCACGGCTCCACGATAGGGCCACTTGGGGCGATGCTCAACGAAGGGCACGCCTCATCTCGGTGTGCCGTCGGGCGTGAATCTCTAGCTGAGGTCAACAGTTGCCTCCCAGGCGCCCACTATTCCCTGCGATGAAGCCAGTTCTCCGCCAGTACGTCACTTTCAACAAGTGACACAGATTACAACATTAGTCACACGAGTCACATCAGTCCCGCGTGTCGTCATCGGCGAGATCATCAGTCTGCGACAACATTCGCTGCCACTGCTCAAGTCTCTCCGCCCCGTGGTCGTCACTGAGATCCACAGCCCTCAGGCGCGTCAGCGAGCTGCTGGCATGCACCGGGAACCGGTGGTATCCGCTCAGAAGCAGCCCCTCCCCCGGAGTGCAGGCAACCGTCATCACCCGACTGGTACAGGCAGGAGTCTCAACGATGAGTCTGGCGACGATGCGCGCGTCATCGTCAACGTCGAGCTCAGTGCGCCCGATCCGACCACCCAGTGCCTCGACGACGTCGTCAAGGAGCCGTGGCCAGGAGGGCGACCGGTGCGAGCCGTGAGCCTGCAGCGCCAGTCCCTCGTGCGCCGTCACCGGAATGGCCAGCATCGCCGGCCCGCCGTCCTCCACGAGGACGGCGACCAAGCCGTCATCAGGATCAGTGGATCTGACACCCACCAACTGCATCAATGGCACGTTCCAACCCTACGGGAGGCAGTCCCCCCTGTCCCGGGAACACGCAACCGACGCACGCTGACCTTCGTCGACACGCGCGGCCCGGCCTGGTCAACGCCTACTGGGCGTGCGGGCACCCGCTGTCAGCCCAGAGCGTCGACAGCGCGACGCAGCAGAATCGTGTGCAGATCCGCGACGAGCTCGGCCAGTTCCCGAGCCGTCTCCTCACCGGCACTGCGCGACCGCGAGCGGCGCGGGGCCACCGCCTGATCGATCGTGTCCGCCTCCCGCTCAGCTGAGGCGCGTACCGCACGCAGGTTGCGCAGGGGCACTCCCTTGCGGGTGATCTCCATGGCCAGACGCACGGTCCTCAGGTTCTGCTGACTGTAACGCCCCCGAACATCGGGACTGATGAGTCCGACGGCGACGAGCTCCTCGATCTGGGACTCACTGGCACCGGAGTGGGCCAAGAGCGCCTCCAGGTCCATGGGGCCGTCGTCGACGATCTGCCCGTCTCGGGCGACCACCCGAGCAACAGGCTGCGGAGCGGGGGCCTCGACGTCGGCGTCCAGCCGTGCCAGACGGTCACGGATGACGTGCAACGGGAGGTACTCGTCGCGCTGCACCGCCAAGGCGTAGCGCAGACGCTCCAGGTCCGCCTGCGAGTAGCGGCGGTACCCGTTGCCGACACGATGAGGACTGATGAGCCCCTCACCCTCGAGATAACGAACCTTGGAGATCGACAGGGCAGGGAACTCCACCTTGAGCAGATCCACCACCTGCCCGATCTTCATCACGGGCTCTCGAGAGATTCCGCGGGGCCAGGTCTCGCCTGCCGGGCGCTCAGAGGCTTCAAGCAAGGAGGAGGGGGCGTCTCGCTTCTTGCTTCGTGCGGTTGCAGCGCTCACCGAGACGCGGCTCCGCCCTGGGGGCCGGGGTGGTAGGTCATCCGGTACTTGCCGATCTGAACCTCATCACCGGAGCGAAGAGCCGCCTGCTCCACGCGCGTGCGATTGACGTATGTTCCATTGAGTGAACCGGAGTCACGGACGCCGTACCCACCATCGGGCAGAGATGAGAAGACCGCGTGCTTCCTGGAGACGGTGACGTCGTCGAGGAAGATGTCGGCACGGGGGTGGCGCCCGACCGTCGTCTCCTCGGCGTCCAGGAGGAACCGCGCACCGGTAGTCGGCCCGTGATGGACGAGGAGAAGCGCCGTTCCCGACGGCAGTGCAGCGATCGCAGCGGCGTCCTGCTGGCTCAGCCCCACCACCGGGGAGTCAACTGAGTTGGCGACGTCAACGACCCCGAAGGTCTGTGTGGAGGAGGGATCCTGCTCGATCGGACTGCTCGACATTATTCCTGCCCCTCAGTTCGTTGCGGCGCCCGGTGCGCCGCCTCAGGGACCACCATACCGTTCGTTGCACCGCCGTCGAGTCAACACCACGACACGGCCCTCCATGATTGTCCACGACCCTACCCGCTGCACGCCCGCAACAATGCCCTCGAGGTGACCAGGAGCACCGATTGAAGGTCTCAAACAGGTCACGGCTCCGCATTGATGTTGGTCAGGCTAGGACAAAGGTCTCACAGGCATGGAGATGGTCTGAGCTCTCAGAGATCCTCTGAGCCGGTGCGCCGAGCGTTCAGAGCACGTCGCAGGTCGTCGAGGCTCTTGAGGACGAGCCGGCGCAGGGCCGACGGTGCCTCGGGGTGCGTCGTGAGCCAGTCCTCGACCGCTTGGGCGTCCGCCTCGTCCCCGCAGGCCGGGAAGAGCCCGTTGACCAACCGGGTGGCGATCTCCTGGCCGCGCCCGGACCACAGTCCGGGAAGCTCCTGGAGGTATCGAGGGGTGAATGCCGCGGTCAGCTCTCGGTGGGCATCGACGGCGAAGCCACCCACGAGGGCATCGATGTGGTCGTTGCTCAAAGCGGTGTCCTTCAGGAGCCGGTCGAAGACCTCGGCCTTGAGGTCCTGACGGGGCATCGAGCTGGAGGCCTGCAGGTGACGGGTGATGCCACTGGCCGTCGGGTCTGCCTTCCGCTGCGCCTCGAGCTCGTCGGCGCTGACGGCGTCCAGTCGCGCCAAGGCGGTCAGGGCCCGCCACCGCATGTCGGCGTCCAGCTCCAGGCCGGGCAGAGCGCCATCCAGGATCTCGCGTGCACGAGTGGCCGCCTGGGCGCTATCCGCCTCACCGAGCAGCCGTGCCTGCCCTGCGGCCTCCAGCCAGGCACGGGCGCGCACGATCTGGGCGTCGGAGCCCGGCGCGGCAGCACGGAGCCTGCCCCACCCGCCGCGCAGGACGGCCGGGTCCGTCTCTTTCGACGGCTCGGTCGAGTCATCGGCCAGGAGGAGCCCCAGGAGCGCACGACGCCTGTGCCCTCCGGCATACCTGCAGGCGACCCGCAGCGCCTGGTTCAGCAGGACGGTCAGGGTGCTCGGCTCGGTGTCGTCGTCGGCGTGTGCCAGGACGGCCTGGACGAACAGCGCCGCATCGATGAGCGCGTCACGCACCAGGTTGTGCAGCATCGACCAGGCCAGGGACCGCGCCATGGGATCGCGCAGGGAGCCGAGCGAGGTGGTCAGGCAGAACAGTGAGGCGTCGTCAGGCCGCACGATGGCGTAGGTGAGGTCCTCGTCGTTGACGACGACGAGATCGGGAGCGGGCAGACCCACGGCCTCGGCGACGTCGAGCCGCTCGGCATCCAGAGTGACCGGCAGCCTGTGGGTGCGTACCAGCGCCCCTCCCCCGTCGAAGGAGTACAGGCCGACGACGAGTGTGTGCGGACGCAGGACGCTCTGCCCGGTCACCGGGTCGGTTCCCTCCTGCCTCAGGGTCAGGGAGGCGATCCGCCCCTCATGAACGGCCAGCTCGTCGGTGATGGCCGAGGGGCCTGCGGTGTGGAGCCAGGCGCGGGCCCAGTCGTGCATGTCGCGGCCCGAGACCTGGGAGAGCACGCGCAGGAAGTCGTCCAGGGAGGCGTTTCCGTAGGCCCTGCGTTCAAAGAGGAGCCCCGCGGCCTCCAGGAAGGTCTCCTGGCCGACGTGGGCGACGAGCTGCTTGAGGACGGCGGCGCCCTTGGCATAGGTGATGCCGTCGAAGGCCTGCCGGGCGGCCTCGACGTCATCGACCTGCGCGACGATGGGGTGGGTGGTGGCCGGCCGGGAGTCCTCCAGGTAGGCCCAGGCCTTACGGGTGGAGGCGAAGCTCACCCAGGCCTCGGTGTAGCCGGCCGCCTCGGCCTCGGCCCAGGTGCCCTGGTGATCGGCGAAGGACTCCTTGAGCCAGGTGTCCTCCCACCACGTGGGGGTCACGAGGTCGCCGAACCACATGTGACACATCTCGTGGAGGATCGTGTTGGCGCGTCCGGCCCTCTGG